>JAFZAM010000090.1 GCA_017557265.1 Oscillospiraceae bacterium
AAAAACGTCCGGCACGCGAACCTATCAAGTACCGGAGGGCTTCGATGGCCGGACCGCAGACCGACAACAGAAAACAGGCCGCGCAGGAAAAGCTGGGGACCATGCCCATAGGCAGGCTGCTCGTCACGATGAGCGTGCCCATGATGATCTCCATGTTCATCCAGGCGCTCTACAACGCCGTGGACAGCATGTTCGTCGCTCGCCTGAGCGAGGACGCGCTGACCGCGGTATCGCTCGCGATGCCGATGCAGAACGTCATGATAGCGCTCGCGGTCGGAACGGGCGTCGGCGTCAACGCGCTCGTCTCGCGCTCGCTGGGCGAGGGCAACCGCCGCCGCGCGGAGAAGGCCGCCAACGTGCAGGTCTTCCTCGACCTCGTCTACGCCGTGATATGCGTGGTCGTCGGCCTCGTCTTCTCGCGGCGCTTCTTCGAGAGCCAGACCGAGGTCGGGACCATCGTGGACTACGGCTCGCAGTATCTCTCGATCGTCATGGTCTTCTCCATCGGCCTCTTTGAGGCGCAGGGCCTCGAAAAGCTGCTCATTGCGACCGGCAACGCGACGCCCTCCATGATAAGCCAGGCGCTCGGCGCGATACTGAACATCATACTCGACCCGATATTCATATTCGTCCTCGGTCTCGGCGTCCGCGGCGCCGCGATAGCGACTGTCATCGGCCAGGTCGCCGCGGCTATATGCGCGCTGCTTTTCAACCTCAAGCGCAACACGGCCACGAGGTTCCGCATAAACCAGATGCTCCCGGATCTGAAGATACTCAAATTCATCTATGCCGTGGGCTTTCCCTCGATGATAACAGTCGGCCTGACGGCGATATCGGGCTATCTGCTAAACGGCATATATCTCTCGTTTTCCACGACGGCTGCGGCGCTCTACGGCGTCTGGCTCAAGCTGCAGAGCTTCGGCTTCATGCCCGTCTTCGGAATGAACAACGGCACCCTCGCCATCTACTCTTATAACTACGGCGCGCGAAAGCTCGACCGCCTTTTCAAGACGCTGCGCCTGAGCCTCATCGTCGGCGCGCTCATAACGCTCGCGATAACGGTCCTCTACGAGGTCATCCCGGTCCCGCTGCTGCGCCTATTCAACGCATCGGACCACATGCTCGAGATAGGCGTCCCGGCGCTGCGGCTCTGCTCGCTCTCGATGGTCTTCGGCGCGCTCACGGTCATCATGACGTCGTCGTTCCAGGCGCTCGGCCGCGCGAGATTCGCGCTCATCATCAGCATCCTGCGGCAGGTCGTCATTCAGGTCGCCGCGGCGTGGGTATTGAGCCGTTTCGGCAAGCTCGGGCCCGTCTGGTTCTCGCCGCTCATCGCTGAGGCGCTGACGCTCTGCATCGCGGCCTTCGTCTGTGCGAAGGTCCTCAAAAAGGTCCGCGCCGAGGGCGGCTCGCTCCGTCAGGAGTAACGGCCGGACAGACCGGAAAACGAAATAAAAACACGGCGGAGACCGGATAAGGTCTTCCGCCGTGTTTCTTTGTCCCGTTCAGAACGTCCGCCTCGGCGTGTTCGCCACGCTTCGGAGCGCGACGCCCCTGTTTATCGCGGAGATTATCCCGCGTATAGAGGCGAGATAGATGTTGTGCGAGAGGCCGACGCCGAAGACGCTGCCTCCGTCCGGCGTCTCGAGCTGGATGTACGCCGCCGCGCGCGAGTCGGAGCCGCTGGAGACGGCGTGCTCGCTGTAGCTGACAAAGTGGTAGCGCGAGATGGTCAGGTCGGATATGGCGTTAAAGAAAGCGTCTATCGGGCCGTTTCCGGAACCGGAGATGTCGTATTCGATGTCGTTATAGTAGAGCTTGCCGGAGAAGGCGACCTGCGAGCCGCCCGCGCCGACGGCCTTGTCGTCGAAGGAGTAGGAGGCCAGACGGTAGGGGCTGTTTATCTTTATGTACGTCTCCTCGAAGAGATCGTAGACGGCCTGCGGCTCTATTTCCGCGCCGGACTCCTCGCTGAGCTTCTGGACGAGCGCGCCGAACTCGGGGCGCATCGCCCTCGGGAGCGTGAAGCCGAACTGCGTCTCGAGGATGAACGCGGCGCCGCCCTTGCCGGACTGGCTGTTTATCCTCACGAGGTCGTCGTAGCGGCGGCCGACGTCGGTCGGGTCGATGGCGAGATAGGGGATATCCCACACGGCCTCGCCGTGCTCCTCTCTGTAGCGCATGCCCTTGTATATCGCGTCCTGATGCGAGCCGGAAAACGCCGTGAAGGCGAAAAGACCCGAATAGGGCTGCCGCTCGGCGACGCGCATCCTCGTCTTGGACTCGTAGAGCCGCTTTATCGCGGGCAGGTCGGAGAAGTCGAGACCGGGATCGACGCCGCGAGAGAGCATATTGAGCGCGAGAGTCACTATGTCGACGTTGCCGGTGCGCTCGCCGTTTCCGAAGAGCGTGCCTTCGACGCGCTCGGCTCCCGCGAGGAGCGCGAGCTCGGCGGAGGAGACGGCCGTCCCGCGGTCGTTATGCGGGTGGACGCTTATGACGGCACAGTCTCTGTCGGGCAGTTTGCGGCAGAAGTATTCGACCGCGTCTGCGTAGACGTTCGGCGGCAGGCACTCGACCGTCGCGGGCAGGTCTATGACGACCTTTTTCTCCGGCGACGCGCCGAAGGCCTTCATGACCGCCGAGCAGACCTCGACGGAATCGTCGACCGGCGTCGCGGAAAAACCCTCGGGCGAATACTCGAACGTGAATTCCGTCTCCGGCATGCCGGCGGCGAGCTTGGCGATTAGCTCGGCCGAGGAGACCGCCATGTCCTTTACGCCCTTGAGGTCCGTCTCGAAGACGACTCTGCGGTGGACGGGGGAGATGTTGTTGTAAAGATGCACCGCCGCGCGTTTCGCTCCGCGGAGGGAATCGAAGGTCTGCTCGATGAGATCGCCTCGCGCGGGCGTGAGGACCTGTATCGTGACGTCGTCGGGAATATGCCCGCCCTCGATGAGCGCGCGCACGAAGTCGCGCTCCGTCGCGGAGGAGGCGGGGAAGCCGACCTCGACCTGCTTGAAGCCTATCGAGCAGAGCATCTCGAAGAAAGCGAGCTTATCCTCGAGACCCATGGGGGTGACGAGCGCCTGGTTCCCGTCGCGCAGGTCGACGCTGCACCATACGGGCGGCGCGGAGAGCGTCTTATCCGGCCAAGTCCGGTCCTTGAGCGGTATAGACTGCGCCGGTATGTATTTCTTTTCGGGGTCCTTTATCATTCGTAACACCTCGAAGGTCTGATAATTTTAATATTTTACTCAAATGATGAACGTTTGTCAAAACATTTTTTAGCAGGAGAAAAGCTCCTTCGCGTGCCTTTCCGCGAGGGCGTAGACGGCGAAAAAGTCGACGTGCGGGTTCATTTTCTCCTCGAGCCCGTCGTGGAGCGACTTAGCCCGCGCGAGTTCGCCCTGCGCCGCCCGCAGCAGCCGCGCTTCGACGTCGGACGTGTCGGCGCGGTACGCGCCGGAGGGGAACTTTCGCGCCAGCGGGTCGAGCC
>JAFZAM010000091.1 GCA_017557265.1 Oscillospiraceae bacterium
GACCATGATCTTCTGGTCGCTTTCCTTATCGAGGCCGTAGGCGAGGGCCGCGGCGGTAGGCTCGTTGATGATGCGCTGCACGTCGAGACCGGCTATGCGGCCGGCGTCCTTCGTGGCCTGACGCTGGGAGTCGGTGAAGTATGCGGGGACGGTGATGACCGCCTTGGTGACGGTCTCGCCGAGGTAGGCCTCGGCGTCGCTCTTGAGCTTCTGCAGGACCATCGCGGAGATCTCCGGGGGAGAGTACTTCTTCCCGTCGATGGTGACCTTGTAGTCCGAGCCCATCTCGCGCTTGATGGAGCTTATCGTCCTGTCGGGGTTGGTGACGGCCTGACGCTTTGCGACCTGGCCGACCATGCGCTCGCCGGTCTTGGAGAACGCGACGACGGACGGGGTGGTGCGGGCGCCCTCGGCGTTTGCGATGACGACGGGCTCGCCGCCCTCCATGACAGCCACGCAGCTGTTCGTGGTGCCCAAATCTATACCAATTATCTTAGCCATTTTCTTTTCCTCCTAAATAATTATGCTCAACGCGGCGAAAGCCGCGCGGTCGTCAGTTTGCCACCTTGACCATCGAATGGCGGATGACCTTGTCCCCGAGGGTGAAGCCCTTCTGGAACTCCTCGGCGACTTCGTTCTCGCCGAGGCTCTCGTCCTCGATATGCATGACGGCGTTCATGAGCGCCGGGTCAAAGGTCTTTCCCTTAGCCTCTATGGGCTTGACGCCGAGCTTGTCGAAGATCGTCATGAGCTGCGACATCGTCATCTCGACGCCCTTTGCGTACGCCTCGTCCGAGCATGGCGTCTCTATGGCGCGCAAGAGGTTGTCGTAGACGGGGAGTATCTGGGATATCGTGTCTGCGCGGACGTCGGCGAAAAGCGCCTGATATTCGCGCTGGGAGCGCTTGCGGTAGTTGTCGTATTCGGCCGCGAGCCTGAGGTAGCGGTCCTTTTCCGCCGCGAGCAGAGCCTCTGCGGAGGGGGCCTCCGGCTCCGCGGGCGCCTCGGGCGCCGCTTCGGTCTTTATCTCTTCCTCCTGAGCAGCCTCGGCCTCGGGCTCCTCAACGGGCTTTTCTTCTTTTTTTCTGGACATGTCGGAATATCAGTCCTTTCGCTTTATTTCTCGTCGGGGCCGGGCGGACCGGAGCCGAGCTGCGGGAGCGTCCCCGCGCCGCCGAGGAATATCCTCAGCTCCCGCGCGAGGTAACTCAGATGCGCCGAGATGTTCGCGTAGTCCATCCTCGTCGGACCGACGACGCCGAGCAGACCCTTGACGTCTCCGCCGAGATCGTAGCTCGCGACGACGACGCTCGAATCCGAGAGCTCCTCGGCGACGTTTTCCGGGCCGATGAGTATCTTGACCTCGCCGCTTTCGTCGGGGGCGGGGAGCGTCATGAGCTTCGAGTCGTCGGAGAGGTAGGCGAGGATGCGCTGCGCCTTGTCCGGGTCGCGGTACTCGGGGTGCTCGAGGATGCTCGCCGCGCCGGAGAGGTACGCCTGACGGGGCGCCGCCTCGTCGAGCGCCGCTATCGCGAAGCCCGCGACGGAGGCGACTATGCCCTCGGTATCGCCGCAGGCCGTCTCGCAGGCGGAGACGAGCTCGTGGGTTATCTCGGAGCTCTCGAGGCCGGTGAAGCCGGAGTTGAAGACCGTGCTCAGCTTGCGCACGAGAGCCTCGTCGATGCCGGCGGGGAAGTGCAGCAGCTTGTTCTTGACCTGATCGTTGTCGAGCATGACCACGACTATGAGCGTGTTTTTGTCGACGAGGATGAAGTCGAAGCGGCGTATCTTCATGCCGGAGGAGCCGGCCGTGAGCGCGTAGACGGGGTAGTGCGTGAAATCCGCGACGAGCCTGCCCGCGTCGGCGAGGAGGGAATCGAGCTTGGTTATGCGCTGCCTGAGCGCGTTATTGAGCTCGAACGTCTCCTGCGCGGAGAGGGTGCGGTCGTGCATGAGCTCGTTGACGTAGACCCTGTAGCCCTTGGAGGAGGGCACGCGCCCGGCGGACGTGTGCGGCTGCTCGAGCAGACCGAGAGCCGTGAGCTCGGCCATCTCGTTGCGTATCGTGGCGGAGGAAAGCCCGAGATCGGAGCATATCGCCTTGGAGCCGACGGGCTCCGCGGACTCGACGTAGCTCTCCACGATGGCGCGGAGTATTCGCTTTTTTCTGTCGCTGATATCCATCGTCCGGCCTTGCCTCCATCGTATTAGCACTCTATGCCTCTGAGTGCTAAACACAATGTACCACCGGCCGAACTGATTGTCAATACCTAATATGTAAATTAATTATGTACGCGGAAAAAGCCCTATGTACCGCGCCGGAATACGGCGCGAGGGGGGCGTTTTCAGGCCTCTTCGGGGACGGGTCTGTCCCTGAAGAACAGGGTCACGCACCAGAGCCCGGCGAGCCCCACCAGCGTGAAAATGACGCGGCTGACTGTGGCGGCCTGCCCTCCGAAGATCGCTGCGACGACGTCGAACCTGAAAATACCGATGCTGCCCCAGTTGAGAGCGCCGATGACGGTCAGAGCCAGGCAAATGCGGTCCATTATCATGGGTAAAACCTCCGGTATCCGGCCCGCCGCCGCGCTGCGCGATCCGGCGCGAGGGCGTACGGGCCTGTATTTCGCGTTTAGTTTGACCCGTTTTTCGCCCCATATTCATATTGCAGGAAAAACGCGCATGTGTTATAATACTCAAATATTATTCAGTAGTTACCGGATCCGAAAGGAGCTTACGTCCATGAAAAAAGAGATCCTCAAAATACTCGAGAGAGACAGCCGCCTCACCGACGCGCAGATAGCCGCCATGCTCGGCCTGACCGAGGAGGAGGTCGCGGCGACGATAAAGGAATGCGAGAAGGAGGGCCTCATACTCGGCAGGCTCACTCTCGTCGACTGGGACAAGGCCGGCGAGGAGTTCGTCACGGCGCTCATCGAGGTCAAGGTCACGCCTCAGCGCGGCGACGGCTTCGACCGCATCGCCGAGCGCATATATCAATATGAGGAGGTCGAGAGCCTCTATCTCATGAGCGGGGCATACGACCTGACCGTCATCATCTCCGGACGTACCCTCAAGGAGGTCTCGACGTTCGTCTCCTCGCGCCTTTCGACCATAGACGGCGTCACCGGCACCGCGACGCACTTCATCCTCAAGAAATACAAGGATAAGAACATCGCCTTCACGACGCAGCCGGAGCAGCAGGAAAGGATGATGTTCTGTTGAGCGGCATAGGCGAGCTCCTGTCGGACAAGGTCGTCGCGCTCGCGCCCTCCGGCATCAGAAAGTTCTTCGACATATTAAACGATATGGACGACGCCATATCCCTCGGCGTCGGCGAGCCCGATTTCATGACCCCGTGGCACATCCGCGACGCGGGCGTCTATTCGCTTGAAAAGGGCTTTACGAAATATACGTCCAACGCAGGTATGCTATCTCTGCGCCGCTCCGTCGCGGGCTATCTCGAAAGGCGCTTTATGCTCCGCTACGACCCCGAGAGCGAGATAATAATAACCGTCGGCGGCAGCGAGGCCATCGACCTCGCCCTGCGCGTCCTGCTCGACCCCGGCGACGAGGTCGTGATCCCCATGCCGTCCTTCGTCTGCTACGAGCCGCTGACGCGCGTCGCGGGCGGCGTGCCCGTCCTCATCGAGACGAAGGAGGAAAACGAGTTCCGCCTCACTCCCGAGGAGCTCGAGGCCGCGCTCAGTCCGCGCACGAAGGTCCTCGTCCTGCCCTATCCCTGCAACCCGACCGGCGCCATCATGCGCCGAGAGGACCTCGAGGCGATCGCGAAGGTCCTGCGCGGACGCAACATCGCCGTTCTCAGCGACGAGATATACTCGGAGCTTACCTACGGGACCAAGCACGTCTCCCCGGCGAACATTCCCGAACTCTTCGACAGAACGATAGTCATCAACGGCTTTTCCAAGACCTACGCCATGACGGGCTGGCGCCTCGGCTA
>JAFZAM010000092.1 GCA_017557265.1 Oscillospiraceae bacterium
AAGAGGGAAGTAATGGCCAGAGACCTGACCAAGGGAAAACCGCTCAAGGGCATACTGCTCTTCTCGCTGCCCATCATGGCCGGGCTGCTGCTGCAGCAGCTCTACAGCTCGGTCGACAAGATAGTCGTCGGCAACAGCATAAGCCAGGACGCGCTCTCCGCCGTCGGGACGTGCATGCCGCTGACGTTTTTCTTCGTCGCCTTCGCCATGGGGCTTTCAAACGGCGCCGGCGTCGTCTTCTCGCAGTACTACGGAGCAAAGAGGATGGAGAGTCTCCGCACGGCCTTTTCGACGGCCGCGATACTGCTCGTGTGCATAGGCGCCGCGCTGACAGGGGTGGCGCTCGTCCTCGCCCGCACCATGCTCGGCGGAGTGCTGAAGGTCCCCGATAAGATCATCGACGACGCCGTCGGATATTTCTCGATATACTGCATAGGACTGGTTTTCCAGTTCGTTTATAACGCCGTATCGGCCGCTCTGCGCGCCGTCGGCGATTCGCTCGCGACGCTGATATTCCTGCTCATTTCTTCCGTACTGAATATAATCCTCGACCTGCTGTTCGTGCTGCAGTTCCGCTGGGGAGTCGAGGGCACCGCGATCGCGACGGTCATCTCGCAGGCCGTCAGCGCCATAGTCAGCGTTATATACATGCAGAAAAAATACGACTACTACCGTTTCCGGAAAGGCGAATTCGCGTTCAACGGCCAGATGTGCAAGCTGACCCTGAAATTCGGCGTCCCGACGATGATACAGATGTGCATCGTCTCGGGAGGTCAGGTAGTCATCCAGCGCGTGGCCAACGATATGGGCCCGGCGGCCATAGCGGCCGCGACTGCCGCGAGCGGCATAGAAAACTACATATTCATCCCCTCGCAGAGCTTCAATAACGGCATGTCCATGTATACCGGGCAGAACGTCGGGGCGGGCAACATCTCCCGCGTCTATGAGGGCCACAGGAAGACGCTGATGATCAGCGTCGGTATATGCGTCGTGCTGATGGTCGTTTCGCTCGTCTTTGCAAAAGCCCTGATCGGCCTGTTCGGGGTCGAGGGAGAGGCTCTTTCGCTCGGGATAAAGCATCTGCGCTTCATAGCGCCGTTTTATATCTGCTTCGCGGCCTATATGCCGACCGTCGCCGTCCTGACCGGCTCGGGCGACGTGTATTTCTCGACGTGCGTGACGCTCTCCGGCCTCGGCATGAGGGTCCTCGCGACGTACGTGTTCTATTACCTGTTCAGATTTGAGTTCGCGTCGCTGTATTACGCGGTGCCTCTGGGCTGGCTGCTCCTCCTCGTGATGGCCGTTATCCGCTTCAAGTCAGGCAAATGGCAGACCAAGCGCGTCGTCAAGGGCGGCCCGGCCCCTCAGACTTCCGAAGAATAAAGTAGTTTACATAATATTGAAAGGGGAATGCGCGATCCCGCGCAGGTACGTGACATGGCGCTCAAATATCCGCATCTGTTTACGCCCATTACGATAGGCAATCAGGTCTTCCGCAACAGGCTCTTCAGCTCGCCGATAGGCTTCCAGTACCACGACGCGGCCTCCCACAACCCGACTCAGGAGGCCATAGCCTTCTTCTCCCGCAGGGCGAAGGGCGGCGCCGCCTCCGTCGCGCTCGGCGAGTGCATGGTCGACAGCGTCCACGGCAAGAGCAACCCCACTCAAGTCTCCCTCGACAACATAAACTCCAAGGCGTCCATGACCGCCATGGCCATCGCCATCAGCGAGTTCGGCGCCGTCCCGACCGTCGAGCTGCAGCACGCCGGCAAGTACGCCGTCGTCTCGCTCAACGCCGGCAACGACATCTACGGCCCGAACGAGGAGCCCTTCCCGTGGCCCCACCGTCTGCCCAAGGGCGCGCCCGTCCCCATGGTCAAGGCGATGGACGAGGCGATGATAGAGCATACGATAAACGCCTTCGCGGACGCCGCGCTCTTTGCCAAGAGGTGCGGCTTCGGCATGGTGCTCGTCCACGGCGGGCACGGCTGGCTGCTGACGCAGTTCCTCTCCCCGATGGTCAACAAGAGGACCGACCGCTGGGGCGGCAGCGTCGAAAACCGCGCGCGCATCGCCGTCGCCATCTGCGACGCCATCCATAAAAAGTGCGGCGCCGGCTTCCCGGTCGAGTTCCGCATGAGCGGCTCCGAGTGTAACCCGACGGGCTACGGCATCGACGAGGGCATCGCCATCGCAAAGCAGCTCGACGGGCACGCCGACCTCATCCACGTCTCCGCCGGCGACCACAACGTCCCCGACACGTTCACGGTCGTGCATCCGAACATGTTCCTGCCGGACGGCGCGAACCTCCAGTACGCCGCCGCGATAAAGAAGGAAGTCAAGACCCCCGTCGCGACGGTCGGCGCCTTCGTCGACCCAGCCATGATGGAGGAGGTCATAGCCACGGGCAAGGCCGACGTCGTCGAGTGCGCCCGCGAGCTCATCTGCGATCCCGACATGCCGATAAAGGCGAGGATGGGCCGCGACGGCGAGATAAGCCACTGCATGCGCTGCTTCACGTGCTTCTCCAACCTCGTCGCGACCGGCCAGATCTGCTGCGCCATCAATCCCGAGATAGGTCAGGAGGTCGTCGTCGAGGCCCCCGTGAACGTCTCCCGCTCGAAGAAGGTCCTCGTCGCGGGCGGCGGCCCGGGCGGCATGCAGGCCGCGCTGACGGCCTCGTCCTACGGCCACAAGGTCGTCCTCTGCGAGAAGACGGACAGGCTCGGCGGCGCGCTCCTCTGCGAGGAGAAGGTCCCGTTCAAAAAGAGGCTCGCCGAGTATCTGAACAAGCAGGCCGCGAGGTGCATGAAGGACCCGAACATTGAAGTCCGCCTCAATACGGCCGTGACTCCCGAGCTCGCCGAGCAGCTCGCGCCAGACGTCATCTTCGCCGCCATCGGCGCCGAGCCCGTCGTGCCGAAGATACCCGGCATCGAGCGCGCCCTCCCGGCCGAGTTCGCCTACGAGAATGCCGAGAAGACCGGCGGGCGCGTCGTCATCCTCGGCGCGGGCCTCGTCGGGACGGAGATGGCCGTCTACCTCAACGGCCTCGGCCGCAAGGTCACCGTCCTCGAGATGGCGCCGACCATCAACGACGGCGGCAACTCCCTGCAGGTCAGCGCCCTCAACGTCCAGATAAGGCACAGCGATATCAACATGGTCTTCAACACCAGGGCCGTCGAGATAACCGACAAGGGCGTTATCGGCGAGAAGGACGGCGAGCGCAGGCTTTTCGAGGCCGACACCGTCGTCTGCGCCGTCGGCATGCGCGCCAGGCGCGACGAGGCGTTCGCGCTGAGCGCCTGCGCGCCGGAGTTCTACCAGATAGGCGACTGCCTCGCCGCGACGAACGTCCGCGACGCGACGCGCACCGCCTACTACAACGTCCGCAACATGAGCC
>JAFZAM010000093.1 GCA_017557265.1 Oscillospiraceae bacterium
AGTCCAGGATGCAATGGACAAGCTTACCGAAGGAAGGACTTCATTTACCATCGCGCACCGTCTGTCGACTATAAGAAAGGCTGACGTCATACTGGTCATGAAGGACGGCGATATCGTCGAGACCGGTTCGCATGATGAGCTCCTCGCGAAGGGCCGCGTAGTTTTCGATGATGCCGTTGTGCACGACGGCGAAGCGGCCGTCGTTGCTCAGGTGCGGGTGGGCGTTCTCCTCGGTCGGAGCGCCGTGGGTCGCCCAGCGGGTGTGCCCTATGCCCGTCGTGCCGGGGACGGCCTCGCCGTCCCGCGTCTTCTCGCAGAGGCCGGCGATGCGCCCCGTCACCTTGCTGACGGATATCTTGTTGCCGTCCATGACCGCGAGACCCGCGGAATCGTAGCCTCTGTATTCGAGCTTTTTAAGTCCGTCCAGCAGTACGGGCGCCGCGCTGCGCGCGCCCGTGAACCCGACTATGCCGCACATACGTTGCCTCCGGAATGATCGTTATTTTCCGCTCTCGCCGTAGTTGGAGAGAACGCGCGCCGACGGATCGTCCACGTCGCAGCCCTCCCACGACCTGTTGGGCATCCAGAAATCGGCTATCATCTCCGCCTGACCGGGATAGTACTTCTCGAATATCTCCCGGTAGAGCAGGGATTCCTTCGTAAACGGCCGCGCGTGAGAGTACTTCGCGCACTTTGCCTTAAACTCCGCGTCGGTATAGAGCCCCTCGGCGTATTCCTTGAGGATATCCACCATCGAGTGCCCGACGGCGTCGGAAAAGGCCGCCTTTTCGCGCCAGAGGATGTTCTCCGGCAGCCAGTCCCCCTCCTCGAAGGCCTTGCGCAGGAGGTACTTCCCCTTGCCGTACTTATTGAGCTTCATCTCGGGGTCGAGGCTCATGACGTAGCGGACGAAGTCCAGATCGCCGAAGGGGACGCGCGCCTCGAGCGAGTTTACTGAGATGCACCTGTCGGCGCGGAGCACGTCGTACATGTGCAGCTCGCGCACGCGCTTTTCGGCCTCGAGCTGGAACGCCTCCGCCGACGGGGCGAAGTCCGTATACTTATATCCGAACAGCTCGTCGGAAATTTCCCCCGTCAGAATGACGCGCAGGTCGGTCCGCTCGTGTATCGCCCTGCAGACGAGGTACATGCCCATGCTCGCGCGGATCGTCGTTATATCGAACGTCCCGAGCAGGCGGACGACTTCGTCGAGGGAGGAGACGACGTCCTCCGGGGTCATATAGACCTCGGTGTGGTCGCTGCCGATGTGCTCGGCGACCTGCCTTGCGTACTTGAGGTCGATGGCGTCCCCGCTCATGCCGATGGCGAAGGTCTTCACGGGCTCCGCGCTCTCGCGCGCCGCTATCGCGCAGACCAGAGACGAGTCGAGCCCGCCCGAGAGCAGGAAGCCGACCTTGGAGTCGGAGACGAGGCGCTTGCGCACTCCGGCGACGAGCTTTTCGCGGATGTTATCGCACGCGGTCTTCATATCATCATAGCAAACCGGAGCGCGCTCCGCAATATCGCAATAGCAAATAAAGCGTCCGTTTTTGTAAAAATGTCCGGGCGGGAAGGGCATTATCTTTTCCGCGACGCCGACGAGGTTCTTCGGCTCGCTCGCGAAGACTATCGTCCCCGCGGGATCGTACCCGTAATAGAGCGGCCTGATGCCTATGGGATCGCGCGCTGCGACGTACTCCCCCGTCCTCCCGTCGTATATGACGCAGGCGAACTCCGCGTCGAGCCGGGCGAACATATCCGTCCCGTACTCAAAGTAAAGCGGCAGGATTATCTCGCAGTCGCTGTCGGAGGCGAAGGAATAGCCCTTCTCTCTGAGCGCCTCGCGGTCGCGCTCAAATCCGTAGAGCTCGCCGTTGCAGACGCAAAAGCTCCCGTCAAGCTCAAAGGGCTGCATGCCCGAAGGCGTCAGCCCCATGATGGAGAGCCTGTGAAACCCGAGCAGCCCGCGTCCGGTATCGATGACGCGGGTGTCGTCGGGCCCGCGGGGCTTCGTTCTCGCGAAGCCCCGCTCAAACGCGGCCCGGTCGTGTACGGGACCGCAGTAGCCTATTATCGAACACAAAGGATATCACCTCTACTCGACGTCCTGCAGGGCGTCGTAGCCCTCCTCGCCGGTGCGCACCTTGACGACGTTCTCGACGTCGTAGACGAATATCTTGCCGTCTCCTATGTGGCCGGTATAGAGGACCTTCTTGGCCGTCTCGATGACGGCGCGGACGGGGATGGCGCTGACGACGATGTCCACCTGCACCTTCGGGCGCAGGTCCGTCTCGACGGCGACGCCGCGGTAGAACTCCGTATGTCCCTTCTGCATGCCGTAGCCCATGACGTGGGAGACGGTCATGCCCGTTATGCCGAGCTTGCTCATGGCGTCCTTGAGGGCGTAGAGCTTCTCCTCCTTGAAGACTATCTCGACCTTCGTGAACTTGTGTCCGTCGCCGGTAAACGCCGGCTCGCGCTTTACGGGGACGGCCTCGGCCGCGGGGACGGTGCCCGTGACGGCGGTTATCTGCTCGACGGGACCGAACTCGGAATACTTGTCGACGGCGGGCATGAAGTCCGCGTAGGCGCTCGGCAGGCCGTGCTCGGTGACGTCGAGGCCGATGAGCTCGTCGGCGGGATCGGCGCGGAGGAACTTTATCTTTTTGAGCAGCGTGAAGAAGAGTATCATCGTGACCGCCGCCCATGCGGCGACGGCGACGAGGCCTATCGCCTGTTTGCCGAGCTGTACGGCGCTGCCCGTATAGAAGAGGCCGCGCAGACCGGCGGGAGCGTCGGGGTTCGCGAGCAGGCCGACGGCTATCGTGCCCCATACGCCGTTTGCGCAGTGGACGCCGACCGCGCCGACCGGG
>JAFZAM010000094.1 GCA_017557265.1 Oscillospiraceae bacterium
CCGCCTCGGCAGCGCGGGCTCCTTCCCGCGGCCGCTGAGCGCCGCGGAGGAGAGGGAGTGCCTCGAGCGCGCCGCTCAAGGCGACGAGGCCGCGCGCAACAGGCTCATCGAGCACAATCTCCGCCTCGTCGCGCACATCATCAAGAAGTACTATACCGCCGCCTGCGATCAGGACGACCTCATCTCCATCGGGACGATAGGCCTCATCAAGGGCGTCTCGAGCTTCAACGCCGGCAAGGGCGTGCGCCTCGCGACGTACGCAAGCCGCTGCATCGAAAACGAGATACTCATGTACTTCCGCCGTCAGCGGAAAACTGCGGGCGACCTGCCGCTCTCAGAGACGCTCGACACCGAGGAGGACAGCGGCAGCCTCTCGCTGATGGACGTCGTATGCGTCGAGGACGACATGTTCGAGACGCTCGACCTGAAGGAAAACTGCCGCCGCCTGCGCGCCGTCATGGCGGAGTCGCTCACGGACCGCGAAAACGAGATCGTGACGCTTCGCTACGGCCTCGGCGGGGCGCAGCCGATGACCCAGAGGGAGACCGCGAAGCTCTGCGGCATTTCGCGCAGCTATGTCTCCCGAATAGAAAAGCGGGCGCTGGAGAAGCTCCGCGAGGCGCTCGAGGGCGAAAAGAAATGAAAAGACCGGGTCCCGAAGGACCCGGTCTTATTATGCGGTTTTGCAGTATGCGTCAGATGAGGCCCTGCGCCATCATGGCGGCGGCGACCTTCTCGAAGCCGGCTATGTTCGCGCCGGCGGCGAGGTTGTAGCCGAGGCCGTTGCGCTCGGCGGCGGCGACGGAGCTCTCGTAGATGTTCTTCATGATGCTCTTGAGCTTCGCGTCGACCTCCTCGGCCGTCCAGGAGAGACGCGCGGAGTTCTGGCACATCTCCAGACCGGAGACGGCGACGCCGCCGGCGTTGACCGCCTTGGAGGGGGCGAGGATGACGCCGCTGTCCATAAGGAGCTTCATGGCCTCGTTGGTGGTCGGCATGTTGGAGACTTCCATATAGTACTTGACGCCGTTGGCGATGATCTTCTTCGCGTCGTCGACGTCGACCTCGTTCTGGGTCGCGCAGGGCATGATGATGTCGGCCTTGACGCCCCACGGCTTCTCGCCGGGATGGAACTCGGCGCCGAACTTCGCGGCGTAGGCCTCCAGCGCGTCGGCGCGGCCGGACTCGCGCATCTCGAGCATGAAGTCGAACTTCTCCTCGGTCGTGATGCCGGCGGGATCGTAGACGTAGCCCGCGCGGCCGGAGAGCGTGACGGCCTTGCCGCCGAGCTCGGCGATCTTCTTGACCGCGCCCCAGGAGACGTTGCCGTAGCCGGAGACGGCGACGGTCTTGCCCGCGACGGAGAGCCCGTCGTGCTTGAGGGCCTCGACGAGGTAGTAGACGGCGCCGTAGCCCGTCGCCTCGGGACGGATGAGGGAGCCGCCGTAGGGAATGCCCTTGCCGGTGATGACGCCGTTGTTGAAGGTGCTGGTCAGGCGGCGGTACTGTCCGTAGAGGAAGCCGACCTCGCGGCCGCCGACGCCGATGTCGCCCGCAGGAACGTCCATGTCGGGCCCGACGTATTTATAAAGCTCGGTCATGAAGGACTGGCAGAAGCGCATGATCTCCGCGTCGGACCTGCCCTTCGGATCGAAGTCGCTGCCGCCCTTCGCGCCGCCCATGGGGAGCGTCGTGAGGGAGTTTTTGAGGACCTGCTCGAAGCCGAGGAACTTGATCGTGCCGGTGGTGACGGCGGGGTGGAAGCGGAGGCCGCCCTTGTAGGGGCCTATGGCGCCGTTGAACTGTACGCGGAAGCCGCGGTTTATGTGGGGCTTTCCTTCGTCGTCGACCCAGGGCACGCGGAACTCGATAAGTCTGTCGGGCTCGACCATCCTCTCGAGGATGGCGTTCTCCTCATATTCCGGGTGCGCCTCGATGACGCTCTCCAGAGAATAGAGGACCTCCTCGACGGCCTGGATGAACTCGGGCATGGCCTTGTTGCGGGCCTTCACGGTCTCGAGGACTCTTTCGATATAAGCGTTCATGAATGAGCTTCCTTTCATAAAAAAGTCGCGGCCTGAAATGCGGCTTGATGAAACAGACGGCCGCTTAAATTTCAATGATAGCTTATTTTAATTAGATAAATCGCAAAAGTCAAGAATAAAATGCAGTATCGGGGCGGCAAATCTGCATTTTTGCGGGGGCTCCGCGGAAAAAACAGAAGTCGCTCAAAAAAGCTCTTGCATTTTGCGGATAACTGTGCTAATATGCATAGGCTCGATGAGAGCGTATGCGCCTGTAGCTCAGCTGGATAGAGTGACTGGCTACGAACCAGTAGGTCAGGGGTTCAAGTCCCTTCAGGCGTGCCAAGAAAAAACGACTTGTTTCGACAAGTCGTTTTTTTCTTTTCACTGCGGCTTCGCCGCAGCGTGATCCGCTTCGCTCGATCTCACCGGGAGGGAAATCCCGTCCCCTCCCGGACCCACCCCATGCAAGCTTAAAAAGCCGAGATTGATTTATCGCCGCGCATGTGGTAATCTTTTCATAAGATCCTGAAAGGACGGAAAAACGATGGGTTTTCTGACCAATGAGATAAAATGTCCGCGCTGCGGCGAGAGCATAAAGCGCAACAAATCCGTGACGGGGAAGCTGACGGGCGCGCCGTTTTCCCCGTGCCCGAACTGCGGCAGACTGTTCTACGACGGATCTGTCGAGGAGCCCGCGATCGCGGCCTTCAAGGAGAAGGAAAAGAGCTTCAACTACGCCAAGCTCATCTACGCCGTCATCCCCACCGTCGGCGCGATCGTCTATCTGCGCGCGTATCTGCGCGGCGTCAATACGAGCGGGCTCATTCCCGGCATCATCTTCGCCGCGCTGGCTGTCTTCTTCATAGTGCTGCTCGTGCTCGAAGTCATAAAATACCTGCGCAGGAGCAGCGCCGAGAAGCGCATAATAGACCATTTCGAGGGCCGGAGCGGGACGCTCTCGAAGGACCTCGCCGAGTCGCTCGACCGCCTTTCCAGCAAGTCCTACGTCGAGGCGCTCGAGGCCTACGGGGCCGACGTGCCGGATTACTTCCGCAAGCGCGCCGAGAAGCTCGACAAAGAAAAAACGGAATGAAAAAAGCCCTGCGGAGCTCCGCAGGGCTTTGCTTATTGAATAAC
The DNA here is from genome assembly GCA_017557265.1 of Oscillospiraceae bacterium. Taxonomy (GTDB): domain Bacteria; phylum Bacillota; class Clostridia; order Oscillospirales; family Oscillospiraceae; genus RGIG7949. The sequence goes on from JAFZAM010000094.1 coordinate 3,165, forward strand.
GTCCAGCGGGACCTTGAACGAGATGGCCCGCGGCGTCGGGAGCGAGTCGAACTTGACGACGTGAGCCTTTTTCGTCATGTCGACGCCGACGACCGTGCCCGGTCCGAGCACGGTATGCGAGACCCGCGTCCCCTCCCCGAAGGGCTCAAATTCGCTCTCGGGGAGATATTTTTCGCTGTGGTCTATGTATTCGCGCGCGTCCTTGATGAGGTCGTCGCGCGGCGGGGAGTCGTATTCGAGCAGGCGCGGGTCTATATCGAGCAGGAAGCGCGACGGGTAGCGCGGCGAGCCGTCGAGCCCGCGCCCCTCCGCCTCGGAGAGAAAGAGCCGCTTTTCCGCCCTCGTCATCGCGACGAAGGCGAGCCTGCGCTCCTCCTCCATGCCGGGGAGCGTCGCCGTCTTGCGGGAGGGGAAGACGCCCTCGTTCATGCCGCAGAGGAAGACGTACGGGAATTCAAGGCCCTTCGCCGCGTGGACGGTCATGAGCTTGACCTTGTCGGAGGCCTCCTCCGCGTCGGAGTTGGTAAAGAGCGCGACGTGGGCCAGATAGTGCTCGGGCGAGGCCTCCTCGCCGCAGCTCGTCTCGTATTCGAAGATGGACTGCCTGAGCTCCGCGAGGTTGTCGAGCCGCTCCTGACTGCCCTCCGTGCGGAGCATCTCCTCGTAGCGGCTGCGCTCGAGCACGTCGGAGAGAAACTCCGAGACGGGCCTCGCGCTCTGGTCGCCCGCGAAGGACTCGACGAGCTTAATAAACGCCGCCGCCTTCGTGCCGCGGAATATCTCGTCGTCGAGCGTGGCGCGCAGCGCCTCGTAGAGCGAGCAGCCGTGCGTCTCGGCGTATTCCTCGAGGAACTTCATGCGACGCACGCCGACGTTTCGCTTCGGGACGTTCACGACGCGCCGGAACGAGAGGTCGTCCCGGTATACCATCATGCGCAGATAGCTCAGCGCGTCCTTTATCTCGGCGCGGCCGAAAAACGGCACGCCGCTGTATATCGTGTAGGGTATCTCGCGCCTGCGCAGGACGTCCTCGACCGGGCGCGTGACGTAGTGCGCGCGGTAGAGAACGGTCATGTCTTTGAACGGGACGCCCGCTTCGTGCAGCTCGTTCATCCTGTCCGCTATCCACTCTGCCTCCGCGTCGGCGTTCTTCGCGTGGTGGCAGAGGACGCTCCCGCCGTCGGGGAGGGTGGGGACGAGGTCCTTTTTGATGCGCGAGACGTTCTTGGCTATCATCGAGTTCGCAGCGGCGATTATCTGCGGCGTGGAGCGGTAGTTTCGCATCATCATGATGGTCTTCACGTCGGGGAACTGCCTGTCGAAGTCGAGCAGGTACTTGACGTTCGCCCCGCGCCACGTGTATATCGTCTGATCCGGGTCGCCGACGATGAAGAGGTTCTTGTGGTACGCGCAGAGGACCTCCATCAGCTGATACTGCGGCAGGTCGATGTCCTGAAACTCGTCTATCATGATGTATTCGAGCCGCTCCTGCCACTTAAGGCGCACGTCCTCGTTCTGCTCGAAGATGTAGAGCGTGAACTTGATGAGGTCGTTGTAGTCGAGCCCGAAGCACTTTTTCTCCTGCCAGAGATAGCCGTAGAAGATGACGTCCTGCGTCGAGACCGCGTGCATGTATTTCTCGCGCAGCGCCTCCGGGGACATGTTTATCATGTCGAGGTAGTATTCCGGCTTTTTGAAGAGCTTCTGTATCTCTATCATGTCCCGCGCGGCGGAGAACGTCATGTCGCGCAGCGTCAGCCCGCGCTCCTCGTAGATGATGCGGAGCATGTCGTCTATATCGGAATTGTCGAGGACGAGAAAGCTCTTCGGGTAGGAGACGGCGTGGCTGTCCTCCTGCAGGACGGAGACGCAGAAGCCGTGGAACGTGTTTATATAGCCCGTGTCGTTGTCCCCGGTGAGGTTGTGGATGCGCCGGCGCATCTCGTTGGAGGCCTTGTTGGTGAACGTCACGCAGAGAATATTTCCCGGCAGGATGCCGAGCTCGTTTACGAGATAGGCGAAGCGCTGCGAGAGCGCGCGCGTCTTGCCCGAGCCCGCGCCCGCGACGACGCGCACGAAGCCCTCCGTCGAGACGACGGCTTCGAGCTGTTCGGGATTGAGCTTTTCGTCGGGCATGACCGTTCCTCCTTCCGGGCGGCTTTGAAAATATTATATATCTTTTGCCACGATCGCACAAGAGAGATTGCGCCGCGGCGCATAAGGGGTTATAATGATAAAAAAGGGCGGCGCGGGCCTCGCGCCGCGGAGGGAGAGAGCCGAATGAAAACGCTCATATTCAACGGATCTCCGAGGCCGGACGGGAACACGTCGTTCCTCATCGACGAGCTCAGGAGCGTACTCGAGGGGGAGACGGTCGTCGTCAACGCCTATACGGCGAACGTCGCGCCGTGCATCGACTGCCGCGAGTGCTGGGATTCGTACGGCTGCATCATCCACGACGGCATGGACGAGATATACGGCCATATCTTCGCCGCCGACGCCATCGTCATCGCCTCGCCGGTATATAACTGCGAGCTGACGCCGCCGCTGCTCGGCATATTCAGCCGCCTGCAGAGCTTTTACGCGGCGCTCCGCTTCCTCGGCGTGCGCCTTATCCCGAAGGGGCGCTTCGGCGCCGTCGTCCTGACGGGCGGAGGCGACGGGAGCAGCGCGCATGCGGAGAGCTCCGCGAGGATGTTCCTGCGCCACATGGGGGCGCCGCCGCAGGCGCTCGTGACCTCGCTCAAGACCGACTCGCTGCTCGCCTGCGAGGACGACCGCGCCATCGAGGACATCCGCGCGCTCGGACGGACGATAAACGAGATAGGGAAGACGAAGCAATAAAAAAACAAGACCCGCAGGGAACATTCCCTGCGGGTCTATTCGTCTGTATCTCAGAGAGCGGCCTTCGCCTTTTCGGTGAGCTCGGTGAAGGCGGCGGGATCGTTGATGGCGATCTCGGAGAGCATCTTGCGGTTCATCTCGACGCCGGCGAGCTTGAGACCGTGCATGAAGGTCGAATAGTTCATGCCGTTGGCTTTGCAGCCGGCGCTTATGCGGGTGATCCAAAGGCTGCGGAAATCCCTTTTCCTCTGCTTGCGTCCGATGTAAGCGTAGGTGAGGGACTTCATGACGGCCTGGTTGGCCATCTTGAAATGCTTGGACTTGGAACCCCAGTAACCCTTGGCGTAGCCGAGGATCTTATTTCTTCTTTTGCGCGTCATCATTGCGCCCTTAATTCTGGCCATTACGGTTGCCTCCTATATAATGAGTTGAGAGTTGATTATTTGTAGGGGATCATGCGCTTGATAGCGGGCGCGTTGGTGACGTCGGCGTAAGTGCCCTGACGAAGGCCCCTCTTGCGCTTGGTGTTCTTCTTGTTGAGTATATGGCTTTTGAAGGCGTGAGCGCGCTTTACTTTGCCGTTCTTGGTGAGGTTGAATCTTTTCTTCGCTCCGCTGTGAGTCTTGAGCTTAGGCATGGTGGTACTCCTTCCGTATTCTTTACTGGTTGGTGAACGCCGCTCCTGCGGCGGGACTGTTATTTGGCCTTCGGAAACAGAAACATGGTCATGTGCCGGCCGTCGAGCTTCGGGGGATTGTTGACCGTGGAAACGTCCTTCGCCTCGTCGGCGAAACGGAGAAGAAGCTGCTCGCCGATCTCGGTGTGAGTCATCTCGCGGCCGCGGAAACGCACGGCGACCTTGACTCTGTCGCCCTCCTCGAGAAATCTGATCGCGTTCCTGAGCTTGACGTTGAAGTCGTTGTCGCTGATGCTCGGGGACATGCGGATCTCCTTGATCTCGATGACGTGCTGATTCTTCTTGGCTTCCTTCTCACGCTTGGACTGTTCGAAGCGGTACTTTCCGTAATCCATGATCTTGCAGACGGGCGGGGTCGCGTTCGGAGAGATCTTGACCAGATCGAGGTCGTGCTCCTCGGCGATCTTGAGAGCTTCGTCGGCGGACATGATGCCGAGCTGCGCTCCGTCCTCGCCTATGAGGCGGACCTCCTTGTCGCGTATCTCCTCATTGACCTGATGAGACATATTGCTGATACGAATGCACCTCCTGAAATAAAAAAAGCGCGGACCTGCCGCGCAACACATAAAGCATCTCCCGGATGCTTTCAAAACAGTGTTGACCGCGGCGTTAAGAAACGACGGGTGAGGGGCGCGAAGACCCCTTCTTTGTTGTCACCTGCCGATAATAGCAGACCGAAACGCCTTTGTCAACAGTTATTTTCCCTTTTTTCGTATAAACGCCCGCCCGGAGGGGGATAGTCCTTCCGGAGGGTCCGCGGAGCCCGAAAAATGAAAAAAACGCGCCCTACCCCTTTTCAATTTCCCGCAAATGTATTAAAATGAGAAAAACAACAGGAGGAAAGGACAATGGCGCCTGAACTCAAATATAAAAGAGTGCTCCTCAAGATAAGCGGCGAGGCCCTCGCCGGCGACAAGAAGCGCGGGCTCGATTTCGAGGTCATCCGCAGCGTATGCGAGGCGCTCAAGCTCTGCAGCGAGATGGGAGTCCAGATGGGCGTCGTCATCGGCGGCGGCAACATCTGGCGCGGCGTCAAGGACGGGAGCGGCCACATGGAGCGCGCCCGCGCCGACCAGATGGGCATGATGGCGACGGTCATAAACTGCCTCGCCGTCGCGGACGTGCTCGAGCAGATGGACGTGCCCGTCAGGGTGCAGACGGCGATAGAGATGGCCCCGGTCGCGGAGCCGTACATAAGGCTCAAGGCCGTGTCGCACCTCGAAAAGGGCCGCATCGTCATCTTCGGCTGCGGGACGGGGAGCCCCTATTTCTCGACGGACACGGCGGCAGTTCTCCGCGCCGCGGAGATACACGCGGACGCGATACTCCTCGCCAAGAACGTCGACGGCGTGTACGACGCCGACCCCGTGAAGTTCCCCGACGCCCGCAAGTTCGATTCCATAAGCTACGACGAGGTCCTCGCCAAAAGGCTCGGCGTCATGGATTCGACGGCGACCTCGCTCTCCATGGATAACGAGATACCCATAATCCTCTTCGCTCTGGAGGATCCGATGAACATAGTCCGCGTCGTGCAGGGCGAAAAGATAGGCACGACGGTCTACTGAGAAACGAAAGCAAGGGAGGACTGAGAATATGAATAAATCCGATTACAAAGTCTATACCGACAAAATGGAGAAGACGATCGAGGTCATGATGACCGAGTTCGACGCCGTCCGCGCCGGAAGAGCGAACGCCGCCGTCCTCAATCAGATCGAGGTCGACTATTTCGGCGTGCCGACTCCGATCAACCAGATCGCGTCCATCTCCGTGCCCGATCCGAGGACGCTGCTCATCCAGCCGTGGGACAATTCCGTCCTGAAGAACATCGAGCGCGCCATCCAGGCGAGCGATCTCGGCATCAACCCGCAGAACGACGGCCGCGTCATCCGCCTCGTGTTCCCGCAGCTGACCGAGGAGCGCCGCAAGGAGCTCGCCAAGCAGGTCCACAAGTACGGGGAGGACAGCAAGGTCGCCATCCGCAATATCCGCCGCGACGCGATGGAGGCCTTCAAGGGCCAGAAGAAGCGCTCCGAGATCACCGAGGACGACCTGAAGAACGTCGAGAAGGACATGCAGAAGCTGACCGACGACTATATCAAGAACATCGAAAAGCTCGTCGAAGGCAAGGAAAAGGAGCTCTACGAGATATAATGTCTCCTGCGAAGAAGGAAGTCGAGGCGGGACGGGGCCCCATAGCTCCGCCCCGCCATATTGCCATAATAATGGACGGCAACGGCCGCTGGGCGAAGCGCCGCGGTCTGCCGCGGAGCGCGGGCCATTCCGCCGGAGCCGAGACGTTCCGGACCCTCGCGTACTACTGCCGCGATATCGGCGTCAAGTACCTGACGGTCTACGCCTTCTCGACGGAGAACTGGAAGCGCTCCGCCGGCGAGATATCGTGGATAATGTCGCTGCTGGAGAAGTACCTGCTCGAGAGCATCGAGAAGATGGAGCGCGAAGGCATGCGCCTCGTCGTATACGGCGACGAGAGCGCGCTCTCGCCGCGCCTTTGCTCGCTCATGGACAGGGCCAGGGGCGTCGCCGAGCACGTCGAGGGCTTCCAGGCCAACATCTGCGTAAACTACGGCGGCCGCGCCGAGATACTCCGCGCCGCGAAGAAGTATGCGGAAGATTATGTTAACCATACCGCGCCCGAGCTGACCGAGGACGCGTTTTCCGACTACCTTTATACGGCGGGCCTCCCGGAGCCGGACCTACTCATACGGACGGGAGGGGAGAAGCGGGTCTCGAACTTCCTTCTCTGGCAGCTCGCCTATACCGAAATGTACTTTACCGATACGCTCTGGCCCGACTTCACCCCCGCCGAGCTCGACCGCGCGATCGAGTTCTACAACGGCAGGGAGCGCAGGTTCGGCGCCGCCGAATGAGCGGGATGGGATTATATTATGTCAACTAACAGGATCAACAGGATAAACGAGGATATCCGCGCCGTGCTGGCCGAGCTGCTGCCGCGCGTGAAGGACCCGCGCGTCAATCAGGGGATGCTCAGCATCACACGCGTCGACACGACGGGCGACCTGCGCTGGTGCAAGGTGTACGTCAGCGTGCTGGGCGACGCGGACCTCAAGCAGCTCAAGCGCGGGCTCAAGAGCGCCGCGCCGTGGCTGCGCCGCGAGCTTAGCGGGGCGCTTACGCTGCGCTACACGCCCGAGCTCATATTCGAGACGGACGACTCCATCGCGCACGGCGCGCACATCGCCAAGCTCCTCAGCGAGCTCGACGTCGGGGAGAAGTCCGGGGAGGACGGGGAGACCGATGAAGACGCTTGACCTTGCCTCCGCGGCGGCCCTGCTGCGAAGCCGCGATGGCTTTATCATCATATCGCACCGCAGGCCCGACGGGGACGCGCTCGGAAGCTCCGCCGCGCTCTGCCGCGTCCTGCGCGCGATAGGGAAGACGGCGTACACGCTGCGAAACCCGCAGACGATAGAGAAATATCTCCCCTTCGTCGACGCCTACTGCGCGCCGGAGGGCTTTAAGCCCGAGACCGTCGTGACCGTCGACCTCGCCGACGAGGGGATAATCCAGTTCGGCGCGGAGGAATACGTCGGCCGCGCCGACATCGCCATAGACCACCACCAGTCGAATAAGGAATACTGCGAAAATACCGTCGTCATGCCGCGCAAGGCCTCCTGCGGGGAGGTAGTGCTGCTGCTCGCCAAGGAGCTCGGAGTCACGCCCGACGTCGAGACGGCGACGCTGCTCTACATAGCGCTGACGACCGACAGCGGCTGCTTCCGCTATAAGAACACGACCGCCGAGACCCTCGCCGCCGGCGCCGAGCTCGTCTCCTGCGGCATCCCGAACGGCGACCTCACCAAGCTCTTTTTCATGACCAAGCGCAGGAGCCGCCTGCTCATCGAAAGCGAGATAATCGCGTCTCTGCGCTATTTCCTCGACGACGAGCTCGTCATCGCGCCGCTGACGCTCGATATGATAAGGGCCGCCGGCGCCGACGAGGAGGACATGGAGGACATAGCCGTCATCTCCGGTCAGGTCGAGGGCGTCGAGATGAGCATAACCATACGCGAGCTCGACGAGGGCGGCTGCAAGGTCTCCGTCCGCACCGTCAAGTACGCCAACGCCGACGCCGTCTGTGTCCAGTACGGCGGCGGAGGACACGGCATGGCCGCCGGCTGCCAGCTCGACTGCGGCATGGAGGAGGCCGTCGAGCTCATGCGCCGGGCCGCCGAAAAGGTCTGGAAGCAGGGATGACGGGCATACTCCTGCTCGACAAGCCCGCCGGCTGGACGAGCCACGACGCAGTCGCGAAGGCGCGGCGCGTCTTCGGGGAAAAGCGCATAGGCCACGGCGGAACGCTCGACCCGATGGCGACGGGCGTCCTGCCGCTCTTCATAGGCCGCGCGACGAGAGCCGTCGAATTCATCGAGCGCGCCGACAAGGAGTACGTCGCCTCGCTCCGCCTCGGAGTCAGGACCGACACCATGGACGCCACCGGCACGGTGCTCGAGACGAGGCCGTGCGATATAAGCGAGGACGAACTGCGCGCCGTGCTGCCGGGCTTTACCGGCCGCCGCGAGCAGACGCCGCCCATGTACTCGGCGAAGAAGTTCGCCGGAAAGAAGCTCTATGAATACGCCCGCGCGGGCAGAGAGGTCGAGCGCCCCGCCGCCGAGATAACCATAGGCGCGCTCGAGCTCCTCGGGCGCGACGGGGAGGATTTCGTGCTCCGCGTCGAATGCTCGAAGGGGACATATATCCGC
>JAFZAM010000095.1 GCA_017557265.1 Oscillospiraceae bacterium
CATGGGCATCCGCCCGACGGTCCGCGGCTCCGTCATGAACCCGGTGGACCACCCGCACGGCGGCGGCGAAGGCAAGTCCCCCGTCGGCCGTCCCGGCCCCGTGACCCCGTGGGGCAAGCCGGCTCTGGGCTACAAGACCCGCAAGACTAAGAACCGCAACGACAAGTTCATAGTCAAGCGCCGCAACGCTAAGTAAGGAGGGAAAATCAGATGAGCAGAAGTATCAAGAAGGGCCCGTTCGCGGCTCCCGAGCTTTTGAAGCGCGTCGACGAGATGAACAAGACCGGCAACAAGACGGTCATCAAGACCTGGTCCCGCGCGTCCACGATATTCCCGTCCTTTGTCGGCCACACGATAGCCGTCCACGACGGCCGCCGTCACGTCCCCGTCTACGTGACCGAGGACATGGTCGGACACAAACTGGGCGAATTTGCTCCCACGCGCACCTTCAGAGGTCACGCCGGAAGCAAGACCGGTAAGTAAGGAGGCAGACACATGGAAGCGAAAGCACATCTCAGATATGCGCGCATTTCCCCGCGCAAGGTCAAGATAGTCTGCGACCTCATCCGCGGCAAGGACACCCGCACTGCCGAGGCGCTCATGTAGCAGACCCCGAAGGCCGGCTGCGAGCTCATGCTCAAGCTGCTCAAGAGCGCGGTCGCCAATGCCGAGAACAATAACGAGATGGATCCCGAGAACCTCTACGTCAGCGAGTGCTTCGCCAACCCCGGCCCCATCCTCAAGAGGGGCAGGGCCAGGGCCAGAGGCTCCAGCACCAGGATAAACAAGAGGACCTCGCACATCACCATCGTCGTTGCGGAGAAGGAGTAAGCTATGGGACAGAAAGTTAATCCTCACGGCCTGCGAGTCGGCGTCATCAAGGACTGGGATTCCCGCTGGTACGCCAGAAACGAAAAAGTCGGCGCTCTCATCGCCGAGGACTTCAAGATCCGTGAATACCTCAAGAAGACCCTTTACAGCGCGGGCGTGCCCAAGATAGAGATCGAGCGCGACAGCGCGAAGGTCCGCATCTATATCCACTGCTCCCGCCCCGGCGTCGTCATCGGCAAGGGCGGCCAGGAGATCGAGAAGCTCCGCCTGACGCTCGAGAAGATGATCGGCAAGCCGGTCGCCCTCTCCATCGTCGAGATAAAGACTCCCGACACCAACGCTCAGCTCGTCGCCGAGAACATCGCCCAGCAGCTCGAGAAGCGCATCAGCTTCCGCCGCGCGATGAAGAACGCGATGCAGCGCGCCATGCGCATGGGCGTGCGCGGCATCAAGGTCAACGTGTCCGGCCGTCTGGGCGGCGCCGAGATCGCCCGCAGCGAGCACTACCACGAGGGCACCATCCCCCTCCAGACCCTCCGCGCCGACATCGAGTACGGCTTCGCGGAGGCCGCCACGACCTACGGCCGCATCGGCGTCAAGGTCTGGATCTACAAGGGCGAGGTCCTCAGCCAGACTCTTCGCAGCACTCCGAGAGTCATGGATATGAACAGAGCCAACGACCGCAGGAACAACGACCGCCGGAACCGGGGCGGCAACCGCAGAGACGGCAACCGTCAGGGCGGCGGCGACCGCAGGTTCGGCAACAACAATAACGGCAGCCGTCAGGGCGGATACGGACAGCGTCCGCAGGGCGGCTACAACAACGGCCCGAGACCCCAGGGCGGCGCAAGGCCCCCGAGGCCCCAGACCGGCGCCCCGAAGGAAGGAGGAGCTAACTGATGCTTCTGCCTAAGAGAGTTAAATACCGCAAGCAGCAGAGAGGCCGCATGACCGGCGTCGCCACCAGAGGCAACAAGGTCACCTACGGCGAATTCGGGCTTGTGGCGCTGGAGCCCGCGTGGATCACCAGCAATCAGATCGAGGCCGCCCGTATCGCCATGACGAGATACACCAAGCGCGGCGGTCAGGTCTGGATAAAGATATTCCCGGACAAGCCCGTTACTCAGAAGCCCGCCGAGACCCGTATGGGCTCCGGTAAAGGCTCCCCCGAGTACTGGGTCGCCGTGGTAAAGCCCGGCCGCGTCCTCTTCGAGATCGCGGGCGTCGGCTCCGATGCCGCGCACGAGGCAATGCGTCTTGCCAGCCACAAGCTGCCCTGCAAGACCAAGGTCATCGCGCGCGAGACCGAGACAGGCGGTGAAGAATGATGAAGGCAAGTGAAGTTCGCTCCCTGACCAAAGACGAGCTCAATACGAAGCTCGGCGAGCTCAAGAAGGATCTCTTCTTCCTCAGGATGCAGCATGCGACGAACCAGCTCGACAATCCGGTCAAGATAACCGAGGTCAAGCGCAACATAGCCCGCGTCAAGACCGTCCTGCGCGAGAAAGAGCTTGGAGGTAACGACTGATGAACGAAGTCAGGAACACATCCAGAAAAACCAGAGTCGGCAAGGTCGTTTCCGACAAGATGGACAAGACGATAGTCGTCGCCGTCGCAGAACACGTCGCTCACCCGCTCTACAAGAAGATCATCCGCAGAACCTATAAGCTCAAGGCCCACGACGAGAACAACGAGTGCGGCGTAGGCGATACCGTTCGCGTGATGGAGACCCGCCCCCTGTCCAAGGACAAGAGATGGCGTCTGGTCGAAATAATCGAAAAGGCTAAGTAAGGAGGCGCCGAAATGATACAGGAAGAAACTTATCTGAAGGTCGCCGACAATACCGGCGCCAAGGAACTCAAGACGATCCGCGTGCTCGGCGGCTCCCGCCGCAAGTACGGCAACATCGGCGACGTGGTCGTGGCGTCCGTGCGCAAGGCCGCTCCCGGCGGCACCGTCAAGAAGGGCGACGTCGTCCGCGCGGTCATAGTCCGCACGGCCAAGGGCGTCCGCCGCGCCGACGGCACCTATGTCCGCTTTGACGAGAATGCTGCCGTTCTTATCAACACCGGTGATAAGAACCCCCGCGGCACTCGTATCTTTGGACCCGTTGCCCGTGAACTCC
>JAFZAM010000096.1 GCA_017557265.1 Oscillospiraceae bacterium
GGGTCATGCTCCTGTAAAATACGTCAGGCGATCGGAAAGAGAGGCAGATATGAGAAAGATCCTTCCGATAATACTTATAATATGCGTCGCGCTCGCGGCGCTGGCCGGCTGCGGGAAGACGCAGTCCGCGCCGAAGCCCTCGTACGAGCCCGACCCCGGCCTCTTCGAGGTCCTGAGCGACGACCGCGCGACCGTTTTCGCCGCCAATTACGAGACCGACAGACCCGTCTGCGTGACCTATATCGCGACCGAGAGCGGGACGGTCTCCCGGGCGACCGTGTACGACGCGGAGACGATAGACGCCGTCTTCGAAGCGCTCTCTGCGCTGATGATAGGCGGGGAGAGCGCCGTGTTCATCGACGGCTACGACAGGACCTTCGTCTTCACGATGGAGGACGGGCGCGAATACTCGTTCTCGTTCAACATCGCCTCCGTCGACGTCGACGGGACAGACCTCGCGATAAGAAACGACAACGCCCTCTGGCTCATAGACTTCCCGCTCAGAGAGGGCCCGACCCTGGCCGACGTCCTCGCCGGCGGGGACGAGGCCGTAGCTTCGTCGATATACGAGGCCGAGCCGACCGGCGCTGAATTTTCCTATAACGGCGGGGGAGTGTCCTTCTCCGGCGACCCGGATATCGCCGCCGCCGCGGCCGAGATAGTCCGCACGGCGAAGCCCGGCGAGGCGCTCACGGAGGAGGAATTCGCGCTCGAGAGCACGGACGAGACCCCGATGACGCTCCGCCTCATCATGGACGACGGCTCGCAGTACACGTTCCGCTTCGCGGGCGGTTACATGCGCTCGGAGGAGGACGGAAAGGCCGTCTACTACGCCTGCCCGGAGGCCGTCGAGGCCGTCCTCGCGCTGAAGTTCGACGGCTACGGCGAGCTCGAGCCCGCGCTCGACGCGGCCGGGCGCAAGACCGTGGAGGACGCGCTCATCTCCGCCGATGAAGGCGGCGCCGTGCTCCTCATCCGCTCGGATTATATCCCCTCCGGCGCGAGCTTCGTCCTCGCGCGCGACGTGACCGTCGCGGGGACGCGGAGCCGGATGCGCATAGTCTATAACTACGGCGAGGAGAAAAACTATAAGCTCGCCGCGGACTTCGCCGCCGTAGCGGACGGCGAGACGCTCGACAGAGCCGGGTTCGAGGCTCTCCTGCACGAGACCGCGGACAAGCTCGGCGGCATGAAGGACAAAAACGGACTGAAGCCCGCGCAGTACGCGTTTCTCTGGCGCGCGCAGCTGAGCGACGCGGGCGAGATAGTCGGAATGGAGAAGATAGATGTCGATTGAAGTCGGGATTAAGGGGACCGCCGAGGTCCTCGTGGATATGTCGAACACGGCCTCGACCGTCGGGAGCGGCGGCCTTCCCGTGTTCTCCACGCCGAGCATGGTCGCCCTCATGGAGACGGCGGCGGCCTCCGCCGTCGCGCCTCTGCTCGAGGAGGGCAGGTCGACCGTCGGGACGCGGCTCGATATAACCCACGACGCGCCCACGCCCATAGGAATGAAGGTCCGCGCCGAGGCGACGCTGACGGAGATAGACGGCAAGCGCCTCGTCTTCCGGGTCGAAGCCTTCGACGACGACGGGAAGATAGGCGGCGGCGTCCACGAGCGTTATATCATATCCGCCGCGCGCTTCATGGAGAAGACGGCCGCGAAGCTCAAAAAAGAATAATGAGGCATAAAAAGACGGCGCCGGGAGCTTTTCCCGGCGCCGTTTCGCGCATGTCTTATTTCTTTTCGTCTTTTTCGTCGCGCGACCAGTCGTAGACGCTGTTCATGACGACGGAGAAATGGAATATCGGGCGGTCGACCCTGTTTATAAGGAGCGGGCAGTGCGGCAGCTCGGGCGGGATGAAGACCATGCTCGACTTCGTGAGCAGGTGTATCTCGCCGTCGATGTGCAGCTCGATCTCGCCGCCGAGGTCATAGGGATCGTAGGGATCGGAGCCGAAGAAGCCGAGTATCTCGGGATAGCCGTGGTGGTGCGCCTGGCCGACCTGCTGGTTCGGATTGGCGAGAACGGTCTCGCGGTTGGGCTTGTACCACCAGCTCGTGTTCATCTGGAACGCGCCGGGGATGTTGTTGCTGTCGACCCAGTGGATGCGGCGGCCGAACTTGGAGTAGCGCTCGAGGAGCTCGGGGGAGGCCATGTTCTCGGGGAGCTTGAGCTCCTGCATGATGAGCTCGCCGTATTTGCCGTCGGTGTTATTGAAAGTCGCCATTATACTTCCTCCTTGAAGTTTTCTTTTTTTCTATCATATACCCAAAAGGGAAAAATGTCCACCTCAAAGCCCGCGCAAACGACTGTGGAAACTCGCCGCGCTATATGTTATACTGACAAAAAGACCAAAACCGCGGGGAGGTGACGGAGACGGACACGAAAGAGAGCTTTCGCCGCAGGCTCGTATTCTTCATAGCGCTGATGATATTGTACGGCGCGCTTTTCCTGCTGCTGACGAGGACGGGGCTCTTCACCCCGACGCATAACGACCGGCTCTTTTCCGCCGACGATCACTATTACTCGACGGAGTTTTTCTCCGCCGGGCTCGACGATTCGCCGCGCGTCATAAAGCACCCGCTGCTCATCGTCTTCGGCTGCGTCTTCACGCGCGCCGAAAGGGCGGTTTTCGGAGAGCTCAGCCTCCGCCGTCACTACGAGCTTATCGTCATGCTTCAGATGTGCGCGTCGGTGCTCGCGGTGTTCTTCCTCGATCTCATCCTCGAGGGGCAATACAAGCTCAAATGCTCGCGCGCGCTGACGGTGTGCGCCGTCTACGCGCTCTCGTTCTCGGCGCTGTTTTTCACGTTCGTCGCCGAGAGCTATATCCTCTCCGCGCTGCTGCTGACGGCGACGTTCTACTTCGCGCGGCGGCATCTATGGATAGTGACGGCGATCCTCGGCGTGCTGACGGCGGGCGTCACGCTCACCAACGGCTTCATGTGGGCGCTCATCGTCCTGCTGAGCGGGGATAAGTTCTGGAAGCGCGCCGTCGTCATAGTCGCGGCGGCGGCGGTCTTCTGCGCGCTCGCTGCGGCGCTCCCGATACGGCATATCTTCTATTCGACGCTGCTCTCCGGCTCGGCCGGCAGCCTGCGCAATTACAGCGACCGCTTCGGCTTCATCGAGGCCGTCTCGCGGACGTTCTTCGCCTTCTTCGGCTCGACGTTCTTCTATCTTAAAACCGACTCCGCCTCGCCCTTCGGCGATTTCCAAGGCGACGCGCTGAGCTTCACGCCCGCCGCGTCCGTGCCCGTCGTCATAGCGAGCCTTCTCTGGCTCGCGGCGCTCGTCTTCGCGGCCGTGAAGTTCCGCAAGGACAGCCGCCTCTGGGCTCCGCTCGCGGTCATCATCGCGAACCTGCTGCTGCACGGCGCCGCGCAGTACGGGCTCAAGGAGGCCTTTTTGTACTCGCTCCACCACCTGCCCGCGCAGGCGCTCGTCGTCTCGCTCCTGCTCTCGCCCGAGGCGGGGGAGAAGACGGGGAAGGTCACCGCCTGGTGCGCGACGGGGTTCTTCGTCCTCGTCGTCGCGCTCAACGTCCCGGGCTATATTGAGCTCTTCCGCTTTATCGGAAGATGAGGGAGGATAGCTTATGAAACTCAAAAAGGCCGCGCTCGTCCTGCTCGCGGCGGCGCTCGCGCTCGGGCTCGGCGCCTGCATAATAAAAAAGCCCGCGCCGAAGGCGCAGACGTATAAGATAGACTTCGGCGGCTCGTTTAGAGACGAGCGCGACGAGTACGCGGCGGGGGAGAAAGTCCGCATCAAGGTCCCGCTCGCGACGGACACGGACTATTCCTTCCGCGTCGACGGGGAGTACGTCATGCCCGAGTATTCGAGCAACGGCGCGTACCTCATATACGAGTTCACGATGCCCGACCACGACGTGAAGGTCGAGTTCTCCTCGCGCAACTCCATGGTCTACGTGCCCGTCGCGCCGGAGGACACCGAGGGGACGCTCCTCTATGACTACTACACGACGCCGACCGCCGTCGTCGGCGACGCGATCTACAACGAGATAACCGTCAACGAGTCCGAGGGCATGTTCTTCATAAACGTCTATTCCGGCAGCAGCACCGAGGGCACGACGACCTCGCACAAGGCCTACCGGGCGCCCTACGGCCTGACGGACAAGCTCGACCGGGTCGTGAAGGAATACAAGATGGCCAAGTGGAACTCCCGCGACGGCGTAGGCATGACGGGCAAGCTCATGGTCTTCAAGTTCCCGGGAGCCGACGGCAAGCTCGTCCGCGTCACCTCCGAGAACATGCCGGAGGACGGCGAGGACGCCTTCAACGAGATTTATAACATCCTCAGCGACGCGCTCAGCGAGGCGGAGTTCATCCGTTGACAGCGGCGGCGCGGTCGTGTATCATGAAGAAAAAACGAATGGAAAGGAATGGATATAATGGTGCTTTTTGAAAAAGCCGGAACGCAGAACACAGACGAGACCCTGCGCATCGCGCTCGCCAAGGCGAAGGAGCTCGGCAGCCCCATCGTCGTCGCCTCGACCATAGGGCCGACCGCCGAGCGGGTCCTCGAGCTCGCGAAGGAGACGGGCTTCGAAGGCCCCGTCGTCATCGTCCGCGGCGTCTCCAACAAGGGGCGCAAGGGCGTCAACCTCATGCCCGCCGAGGTGAAAAAGTCCCTCGAGGAGCGCGGCGCGACGGTCGTGACCGCGGCCCACGCGCTCAGCACCGGCGAGCGCGCCTTCAGCTCCAAGTACAAGGGCACGTACCCGCTGGAGATCATGGCCGACACGCTCAGGACGCTCGGGCAGGGCGTCAAGGTCGCGTTCGAAATTTCCGTCATGGCGCTCGAGGCGGACGCCATCCCGTTCGGGACGCCCGTCGTCGCCTGCGGCGGCACGCACAGGGGCGTCGACGCCGCGCTCGTCATAACGCCGTGCTACTCGGCCGCCATTCTCGACACCGTCGTCCACGAGATACTCTGCAAGCCCTACGACCCCAGCAACGCGCATATCCAGATGACGTTCTGACCTGAGAAAAAGCATAGAAAAAACTCTCCCTCGATCCGAGGGAGAGTTTTTTGCGTTTATGGGAATCAGAAGATGTCGGCGAGGCCGCCCCAGGTCTCGCAGAACATGCGCGGATCCATCTCCTTGAGGTCGGGGGAGACGGCGGGGACGAAGTCCATATGGTCGAGGATGTCTTTCTGCAGGTCGATGCCCGGAGCGATCTCGACGATGGTCATCTTGCCGTCTATCATCTTCATGACGCAGCGCTCGGTGACGTAGACGATGTCCTGATCGGGCCTGACGTACTTGCCGGCGAAGGTGATCTGGCCGACGTGCTTCAGGAACTTCTTACGGGTGCCCTCCTGCGTGACGGTGATCCTGCCGTCCGCGACGGAGAGCTTCGCCTTGTCCATGAACGTCCCGCAGAAAACGACCTTCGGCGTGGCGTTCGTAATGTCGATGAAGCCGCCGGGGCCGATCATGCGCGTGCCGAAGCGGCTGACGTTGATGTTGCCGTCCTCGTCGCACTCGCCGAGGCCGAGGCAGGTCATGTCGAGGCCGCCGCCGTCGATGATGTCAAAGGTGGAGCTGTGCTCGATGACGGCCTCGGGGTTGTAGCTCGCGCCGAAGCTCGGAAGCGCGCAGGGCACGCCGCCGATCATGCCGGACTCACAGCACATCGTGACGTTGTCGATGACGCCCTCCTCCGCGAGGATGTTGCCGACGTCCGCGCTCATGCCGACGCCCAGGTTCAGGACATAGCCGCTCCTGACCTCGGCGGCGCAGCGGCGCGCGATGACCTTGCGCTCGCTCAGCGGCATCTTGGGGATGGATTTCATCGGCTTGCGGATCTGGCCGGAGAAGGCGGGCTCCCAGTAGCGGCCCTCGGTCTGCCAGCAGGCCATCGGGTCCGTGGCCTCGACGACGTAGTCGACGAGGATGCCGGGGATGCGGACGTCCTTCGGCGGGATCGTGTCGTTCTTCGTCAGGTACTCGACCTGGACGATGACGATGCCGCCGGAGTTGTGCGCCGCGGAGGCGACGGCAAGGCCTTCGTTCACGATGCCCTCGTGCGCGAAGGAGATGTTGCCGTTCTCATCGGCGATCGTGCCGCGCAGGAGCGCGACGTCGAGCGGGAAGGACTTGTAGAAGAGATACTCCTCGCCGTTGAGCGTGACGAGCTCGGCGACGTCCTCCTTCGTGCACTTGTTCATGCGGCCGCCCTCGACGCGGGGGTCGATGAAGGTGCCGAGGCCGACCTTGCTGAACAGTCCGGGACGGCCGGCGGCGATCTCGCGCCAGAGGCTGACGGCGATGCCCTACGGCAGCGACCAGCACTGCAGCTTCTCCTGGCCGGCGAGCTCGTTGAGCGCGTGGGAGCTCATCTGATGGGCGCCCGACCACTCGGTCACGAGGCCCTCGCCCGCTTCGCCGAGACGGGACAGTCCGCGGACGCCCTCCGGCTTCGGGTCGTTCTCGCCGCGGTGCTGCTTGTCCCAGCCGACGAAGTCGTTGCCGTAGCCGTGGTCGCCCATGGCGCTGCCTTGGTGGAGCTTCAGGCCGCGCGGATGGCCGGTGGCCTTGAAGTTGTCGCGGATGGCGCAGACGACCTCCTCGGGGAAGCCTGCGAGGCCCATTCCGGCGACGCCGATGGAGGCTCCGTCCTTGATGAGCTTGGCGGCCTCTGCGGCGGTGATGAATTTAGCCATAAATACCCTCCTTATTGCCCGGGACGGGCAATTTGTTCGTTCGTTGACGGGATGACCCGATAATATAGACAGTATACTCCCCCTCGCGTTCAATGGCAAGAAAAAACGGAAAACGGAAGCCTTACTTTTCCTCGGCCCTGCGCACAGCCGCTCCGCCGTGGCGTATCTCGCGCCATACGTCGGTCCTGCGAAAGAGCGAGGCGATATGAAGAGGCAGCCACGTCGCCATGAAGACGGGAAAGAGCAGGACGCTCTTGGCCCCGACGCCGTATCGCCGCGCGATCAGGCCTGCGAGCAGCGTCGTCCCCGTAAGGCTCGCCGCAAGGCCGGGAAGGAGGATGCGGGCGGGCAGCGTCAGCGCCGCGAGCGCAGAAAAAAGCGAGAGCGTCTGCGCGAACGGGGACAGAAGCAGGCAGCACTCGTCTATCTTCATCAGCCTGCGGCCCTCGGGAAGCGAGCGCAGAAGACGGGAGAGCCGCGCCGCCCCCGTGTCCACTATGCCGCTGCACCACCTCTTGCGCTGGATGAGCGAGACCCCGAAGCGCTCCGGAGCCTCGTCGAACGCGACCGCCTCCGGCACGAAGAAGATGCGCTCGCCCGCCTCGGCGCAGATGGCCGCAAATTCCACGTCCTCGGTGATCGTGCCGGTGCGCCAGCCGCCGAGCTGCTCGAGAAAGGCGCTGCTGACGGCGAAGCCGGTGCCGACGAGCTTCGCCGAGAGGCCGAGCGCGGCGCGGGAGGGATTGAAAAACGTATCGAAAAGCCCGTAATAGAGGGCGTAACAGCCGGAGACCCACGTGTCCGCCGGATTTTTGCACCGCATCGAAGCCTTGGCGACGCGCGCTCCGGCGAGAAAAGCGTCGTTCATGCGTGCGAGGAAGTCCGGCGCGGCGACGTTGTCCGCGTCGAAAACGCAGAAGGCGTCGTTGCAGAGAGGCAAAAGGCGGTCCGTCGCCTGACGGAGAGCGTCGCCCTTGTTCGCGACGGGTCCCGTGCAGCGCAGCAGTTTCGCTCCGGCCGCCAGAGCCGCGGCCTCCGTGCCGTCGTTGCAGTTATTCAAAACGACGTAGACGTCGAAAAGCTCCGAGGGGTAGTTCTGCGCGAGCAGGCTCCCGACGCTCCCGGCTATTACGGCCTCCTCATTTCGCGCCGGGATAAGACAGGCAAAGCGCGTGCGCGGCTCCGCGCGCGGGTAAGGCGGCGTCTTTTTCAGAAAAAACAGCGACGTGGCGAGAAACCAAAGCCCCAGCAGGCGCATGGGAATGGACAGGATAAACGCGATAACGTATAAGGTCACGGCCCGATCCTCCTTTGTATCTGTGGATCGAGCATATCAGCCGATTTTTAAGAACGGCTTAAGAATAATCATTCTTAGGAAAATCTTAAGGTTTGCGCTCTGTTTTTGTTAATGCGGGCTGTGTTATACTCGCAGCAGAGAGGTGAGGGAAGTGTACAACGTTCTTATCTGCGACGACGAGCGAGACATCGTCAACGCGCTTAAAATCTATCTCTCGGGGCAGGAATACGATCTGTTTGAGGCATACGACGGGCAGCAGGCTCTCGCGGTCGCGGAGAAAAACGAGATACATCTTATATTGATGGACGTGATGATGCCGAAGCTCGACGGCCTCGCCGCGACGGCGAAGCTCCGCGAGAAGACCAACGCGCCCATATTGCTCCTGACGGCCAAGAGCGAGACGGGCGACAAGGTGCTCGGCCTCAACGTCGGCGCGGACGACTATATAACCAAGCCCTTCGACCCGAGCGAAGTGCTGGCGAGAGTGCGCTCGCATCTGCGGCGATATACCCGGCTCGGGGCCAAGCCGGAGGCGGAAAAGCCGACGAGGCACACCGTCGGGCCGATATCGCTCGACGAGGAGGCAAAGACCGTCACCCTCGACGGGGAGTACGTCTCGCTGACGCCGACGGAGTTCTCCATCCTGCGCCTGCTCATACGTCACCCCGGCCGCGTCTATTCGACGGCGCAGATATATGAGCTCGTCTGGAACGAGGCGCCCATCGGCTCGGAGGGCGCGGTGTCGGTCCACATCCGTCACCTGCGCCAGAAGCTGGAGATAGACCCGTCCGAGCCGCGCTATCTCAAGGTCGTCTGGGGACTCGGCTATAAGCTGGAAGGAGGAGAAAGAAAGTGAAGAGGGCAAAGCTGACCGAAAAGCTCTGGGCCAAGCTTCTCGCGTGGGTCCTCGCCGCCGTCTGCGCGCTGGTCCTGAGCGCTTCCGTGGCATGCGCGATAGCCGCCGCCGATCTGGAGACATATTCGTATGAAGACGCAAGCGAACTGATCAATAAGGACTTATCCGGAATGGCCTTCGGCGACGGCTTCAACGTCGTCCGTTTCATACGCGACGGCGAAGAGGAGCAAGCCGAGGAGATGGCAAAGCGCCATAACGCGGAATACCGCTTGCTCGACGGCGAGGGAAACGAGCTCTGGAAAAGCTCGGGATATGATGAGGACAAGCCGTTTCTGCCGATTTCTTACGAATACCGCATCGTTGTGACCGAGGAGCAGGGAAGCGACGGCTACGGCTATCACGGCTACTATGTCATCGAGCATGACGAGCGGGATGAGGAGCACGCGCCTGATTATATCGTCGAGACGAGGATAGACCTCCGTTTCGAAAAGAATGACGCTTACGCCCTGACCGCCCGCATTTACGGGCTCGTCTGGCGGCTGCGCTACGCAGCTTACGCCATAGCCGGCGCCGCGCTGCTGCTCGGCGGAGCCTGCTTCATCTTCCTGCTCTGCGCCGCGAGACACCGCGCCGGCCGCGAGGGCATAACGCGGGGATATATAACTCCCGTTCCCTTCGACGTGCTGACGGCGGTGACCGCCGCATGGATAGTCGCCGCCCTGAAAGTCATTTACGAGGCGGCGGTCAATATAGAGGAGCCCGTGCTCATCGCGACGCTCTTCGGCGCGGCGGTGCTCGCGGCGACGCTGCCCTTCATCGGGTGGTGCACCTCGCTCGCCCTGCGCGTCAAGCTCGGCAAATGGTGGGAAAATACGCTGATATTCAGGCTCCTGCGCCTTCTTTGGCGCGGACTGAGGGCGCTCGGGCGGGGAATAACCTTCATCTTCCGCAGCATGCCGATGACGTGGCGCATGGCGCTGACGATAATAGCGGTCAGCTTCCTCGAGCTCTTCGTCTATTTCGCCTTCGACCTGCGCTATGACACAGATCGCTTCCTCATCGCATGGTTCGTCGAAAAGCTCATACTCGGCGGCGCGGCGATGTACGTCGCGGCGATGCAGAGGAAGCTGCAGAAGGCGGGCGCCGCCATGGCCGCGGGCGACCTCGAGCGCCATACGGATACGCGCGGGCTCGTTTGGGACTTCAAGCGACACGGGGAAGACCTCAACTCCATAGCCGATGGCATGAGCGCCGCCGTCGAAAAGCAGATGAAAAGCGAGCGCATGAAGACAGACCTCATCACCAACGTCTCCCATGATATAAAGACTCCGCTTACGAGTATCATCAACTACGTTGAACTGCTGCGCGGGGAGACGTCGCCGGAAAAGAGAGAGGAATACCTCGAGGTGCTCTCGCGCCAGTCGCACAGGCTCAAAAAGCTGACCGAAGACCTCGTCGAAGTCTCGAAGGCGGGCAGCGGCAACGTCGAATTCAGCCCGGCAAGATACAGCGCCGCCGAGCTTTTGCGGCAGGCCGTAGGCGAGTACGAAGAGCGGCTGGAGGCCGCGGGGCTCGTGCCCGTCGTGACGGTCCCCGCCGACTGCTTCATTTGGGCCGACGGAACGCTGACGTGGCGCGTGCTGGATAACCTCCTCTCCAACGCCTGCAAGTACGCCCAGCCGGGGACGAGGCTCTATATCGACGCCGTCCCGCGCGGCGAAATGGCGCTCATCAGCTTCAAGAACGTCTCGCGCAGTCCGCTCAACGTCTCCGCCGAGGAGCTCATGGAGCGCTTCGCCCGCGGCGACGCCTCGCGCGGCGGCGAGGGGAGCGGCCTCGGCCTGAGCATAGCCGAGAGCCTGACAAAGGCGCAGGGCGGGACGTTTGCGATCTACGTCGACGGAGACCTTTTCAAGGCGGAGATAATGCTTCCCCCTGCCTGATCGGAAAAAGCTTGCTTTTTCGGCCCGGGTGTGGTATAAACACAATAACTCCGCAGGAAGCGGGGCGGAGGCGCTGAAGCGCCGCGCGCGA
>JAFZAM010000097.1 GCA_017557265.1 Oscillospiraceae bacterium
TAACCAAGAGCGTAGCTTATGCGCTCGACAAATTCGGGATACACGTCGCCGACAGGAGCGAGCTCTACTGCTTCATAGGTCCGACGCTCGCCGACTCGTTCCGCGACTTTTACGGGTTTTCCGACGAGGACGCGATGCGCGCCGTCGGGTACTACCGCGAGTATTTCCCGGAAAAGGGCATCTTCGACAACCGCGTCTACGACGGCATCCCCGAGCTGCTCGACGCGCTGCGCGCCGCGGGTAAAAAGCTCGTCCTCGCGACGTCGAAGCCGGAGGAGTTCGCGCGGCGCATCATGGACAAATTCGACCTCGCGCGGCGCTTCGACTTCATGTGCGGCGCGACGTTCGACGGGCGCATCTCGAAGAAGTCCGAGGTCATCGAATACGCGATAAGGACCGCCGGCGTGACCGACCGTTCCTCCGTCCTCATGATAGGCGACCGCGAGCACGACGTGCTCGGGGCGAGGGCCGCCGGGGTCGACTCGCTCGGCGTGCTCTTCGGGTACGGGAGCCGTGAGGAGCTCGAGGAAGCCGGAGCGACGTATATAGCCGAGACGGTCGAAGACCTCGGAAAAATGCTCATATAGCGGCCTGCGGGCGGAAGACGGCTCTTCCGCCCGCTTTTTCTGTTGAAAACAATGCGACCGAATTGTATAATAAAGGCAAATAAACGTGAAAGAGGGCTGTCAAATGGATCTTGGAAAATTCATCTCCGAGGGCAAGAAATCTATCGCCCAGTACCGTCCCCCGCTGAGCTACGAGCTCGTCGGGCGCCGCTATAACTTCCTTATGGACGACGGCTACGACTATCAGCTGAATTTCATTGACGAGAACACGCTCGAATGGGGCTGGAAGGGCGAGACCGGAAGGGCCTCCTACCTCTGCGCCAAGGGCGACGAGACGACATTCCTGCTGACCTACGCGCTCGAGGGGCGCGAGCTGCGCGAGAACCACACCTGGGTCATCGATCTCGAGCAGTGGCTCGTCACGCGCATCGTCTCCATAGTCGGCGAAAACCCGCGCTATCCCTTCGTCATCAAGCCCAAGTACGAATTCGGCATGATAGAGCGCGAGGGCGTCCCCTATTCCGTCTATCCGCGCCACGGCTTTACGTCCGACATGGTCGGCAACGTCGTGCAGTGGAACTACGGCATGATGGAGACCGTCCACATCTACTACTGCACGGACTTCTACCGCATCACCTATCCGCCCGAGAACGAGGCCACCCGCACGATAAACGAAGCGGTCGAGTCCCTCCCCTCCTCGGACGAGCCGACGGCTTACATCAAGATAAAGGACGGCATATACCTCTTCAGCCTGACCGAGTCCAACTCCGAAAAGCTCCTCGGCGACCGCATGCAGCTGCGCAGCAACACGATGTGCATGCTCCAGAACTACCGCCGCGTCTATCAGGTCGGCCGCACGTTCGGTACCGACACGCGCAGCGGCGACGTCAGAAGCCTGCACCTCATGTTCGGCGCCTTCGGCAGGATAAGGACGGGCGAGGAAAAGTTCGAGAAGTTCCTCAATGACCCAAACCCCTTCCTGGTGTGACGGAGGAGGCGGGCTCCGGAGCTCCGGAAGCCTCCGGATAGTCCGTCACACCGACGAAAAGCCGCCGGAAATGCATCCGTCTATTGCCCGTCCGCGTTTTTTATAGTATAATAGCTGGACGGCAAGGCTTTATAATTCCTTCGAAAGGAAGTTTGACATGTATACGTTCAGAGATATAAACCCGCGCATCGAGTCCATGCGCGTCAAGGTCCGCGACAGGCTCATCGTCGCGGATGCGGAAAAAGAGACTATAAAGCTCGAGGCCTCGCAGAAATACTACAACTATCCCCCGATGCTCCAAAAGCCCTACATCTCCCTCTATATCATCGAGAGGATGCCGATCAATATCCTTGACGAGGACTATTTCGTCGGCGATATGGGCAATCGCGGCTGGGGCGCGGCCGAGGGCATGAAGTTCCTCCCGGCCGACGTCGAGCACACCTGGCCCATCGAGGCCGACGGGCTGCACCACGCGCCGGACGACGATCCCCTCTATTCGCATCAGAAGATGGCCATCTCGCCCGAGGACCTCGCCCGTCTGCGCGAGATAGCGAAAAAGCAGCTCGAGCCCTATGGGAAATTCGGCAAGACCGAGTGGCTGCCGCAGGGCGCGCAGGAGTTCTTCGCGCTGCAGGCCTCCGACTACGGCAAGGTCGGCGGCTTCCCGCTCATGCTCCCGCCCGGACACCTCACGCCCGGCTTCCAGAACATTCTCAAAAAGGGCTACGGCGCCATCAAAAAGCAGGCTCAGGAGTTCCTCGACGCGCACGAGGGCAACTGCATGGGCGACTCCATGGGCAAGTACATGTTCTACGAAGCCTGCGTCGTCGCCTGCGACGGAGCTATAACGCTCACGCGCCGCTACGCCGATCTCTGCCGCGAGAAGGCGAAGACCGCCTCTCCCGAGCGCGCCGAGGAGCTCAAGAACATGGCCGAGGGCCTCGACTGGATCGCCGAGAAGCCCGCGCGCACGTTCTGGGAAGCTCTGCAGCAGGTCATGCTCTACAACGTCTTCCTGAAAATTGACAACGACCCCGGCATCACGAGCCTCGGCCGCTTCGACCAGTACACCTATCCGTACCTCAAAAAGGAGCTCGACGAGGGCACCATAACGCTCGACCGCGCGCAGGAGCTCGTCGACGCCTTTTTCCTGAAGATAAACACCTTCTACGGCGGCGGCTTCGGCAAGTTCAAGCAGACCGCCGGTATAGGCCACCTCGGCCAGCACACGACCATCGGCGGCTGCATCCCCGAGACCGGCGAGGACGCGACGAATCCCGTCTCCTTCATGGTGCTCGAGGCGATGAGCAGGCTGCAGCTGCACGAGCCGACCGTCTCGCTGCGCACGAGCAGAAATACGCCCAAGGAGATATGGGACTGCGCCATGGCGACCTCGATGAAGGTCGGCGGACTTCCGCTCCTGCAAAACGACGAGGTCATCATCCCCGCCCTCATGCGCGAGCTCGGCTTCAGTCTCGAGGACGCGAGGAACTTCGCCTTCATCGGCTGCCAGGAGATAACCGGCTCCGGCAACGACTACCCCGCCCCGAACGGCTCGGCCATGTCGCATAACGGCATCTACTGGGCGATCGCCCTTCTCATGGCGATAAACAACGGCGTCAACCCGATAAACGGCGCGGCCGTCCCCGAGCGTCTGCGTTCCGGCTATCTGACCGACATGAACTCCATGGAGGAGGTCAAGGCCGCGTTTGAAAAGATAGCGACGTGGATGATGACGTGGTCCGCCACGCTCAACAACTACACCGAGCACGAGTACCCGCGTCTGTATCCGTTCCCGAACCTCTCGATATCGACCGATGGCTGCATGGAGAGCGGAAAAGACGTCTCCGAGGGCGGCGCGAAGTATAACTCCTTCGGCGGCACGGCGACCGGCCTCGCGACCACGGCGGACAGCCTCACCGCGCTCAAGTATATGATCTTCGACAAAAAGCTCGTCTCCAAGCAGGAATACCTCGACGCCATTCTCGCCAACTGGGAGGGCCACGAGGTCCTGCGCCAGCAGATACTCAATCAGGTCCCGCACTACGGCAACGCCGATCCGTACGCGGACGAGGAGATGAAGTACGTCATCGACCTCTACTACCGCATCACTCGCCCGTTTAACAACCCGCGCTGCAAGGTCTACAAGTGCGGCACGTTCGGCGCCTCCGACCACGTCGTGCAGGGCGAGATAACGTGGGCGACCCCCGACGGGCGCAAGACCGGCGAGCCCATAGCCGACGCCTCCAGCCCGTGCCAGGGCAGGGACGTCTGCGGCCCGACCTCCGTCTTCGAGTCCTCGACGAGCTTCGACCACTCGCATTTCATGGACGGCATG
Organism: Oscillospiraceae bacterium; assembly: GCA_017557265.1. Taxonomy (GTDB): domain Bacteria; phylum Bacillota; class Clostridia; order Oscillospirales; family Oscillospiraceae; genus RGIG7949. The sequence continues at coordinate 3,893 of JAFZAM010000097.1, forward strand.
GCGCTCAACATCAAGATCCACCCGACCTCCATGAAGGGCAACGACGATATAGCCAAGCTCGAAAACGCGACGAAGACCTATTTCAGCAACGGCGGCATGGAGGTCCAGTACAACGTCGTCGACGGCGCGACGCTCCGCAAGGCGCAGGCGCACCCCGAGGACTACCACAACCTCGTCGTCCGCATCGCGGGCTTCTCGGCCTACTTCGTCGACATGACCCCCGCCATGCAGGAGGACATCATCTCCCGCGCGGAGCACTCGATATAAAAACGGCATAAACCAAAAGGCGGGGGAGCTTTGACTCCCCCGCCTTTTTCGTCATCACGGCGCTTTCCGGCTCATATACTTAAACAAACGCATTCGGGAAGTGACGACCTTGACGATGGGGATAGAGGACAGAGCCGTCCGGCTCGCTGAGTACATA
>JAFZAM010000098.1 GCA_017557265.1 Oscillospiraceae bacterium
GCAGCGGCGAACTGATGCCCATGCCCGAAAAGCTCATCGACGCGGGCAGCGCGATCTCCGGCTGCGGGTCGGCGTTCTTCGTGTAGATGACCATGACCTCGAGGGGGTGGTTCGGCATCGTGCCGGCGACGGTCTCCCGATCGGGCGTATAGCCCCCTATGACCGGGCTCGCGACGGAGTACTCCACGCCCTCGGCGACCTGCTCGCTGTGCTCCGGAGCGGCCTCGGTGTCGTCGTCATAATGATAGCGTATCGTCAGCGTGTAGGTCGGCGGGGGATCCTTCGTGTAGGTGACGGTCACCTCGATATCCTCGGTGCCCATCGTGCCGGCGACGGTCGCCTTATCGGGGGTGTAGCCCTCGACGGCGGGGCTCGCGACGGAGTAGTCCGCGCCCTCGGCGAGGGTCGCGGTATAGGCCTCGGGAGCCTCGGGGATCTCGGCTCTGGTCTCGGCGGCGATGACGTAGGTTATCGTCAGCTTGTGGGTCTTCGGCGGGTCCTTCGTATAGGTGACCGTGACCTCGACGGGCTCGGTCCCCATCGTTCCGGCGACGACGGCCTGATCGGGGGTATAGCCCTCGACGGCCGGGCTGTCGACGGAATAGCTCTCGCCCTCTTCATAATCGTGCGTGTAGGGCGCAGGAGGCTCGGGCGTTGCCGCTCTCGTCCCGGAGCTGAGAACGTAGGTTATGGTCAGCGCGTGCTTCGGGATCGCGGTGTAGGTGACGTTGACGGTCAGGTCCTCTCCGGGCATCTCGCCGGAGACTGTGTCGACGCTCGCGGTATAGTGCTCGATAACGGGGCTCGCGACGGAGTAGGGGTCGCCCTTGACGTGCTTTTCGGTGACGGTCGGAGCGGCCTCGCCGCCCCCGGCGTAGACGTAGTTGACGGTCAGGTCGTATTCGATCGCCGTGTACGTGACGGTGACGGTGACGTCGGCGTCGCCCATCGTGCCGGAGACTACGGTCTTGTCGGCCTTATAATAGTCGACGGCCGGGCTCGCGACGGAATAGGGCGCGCCCTCGGCAAGGTGCTCGGAATAGGAGCTGGCCGCGGCGCCGCCGCCGGCGTAGACGTAGTGTATGGTCAGGATATGCGACTCGGGCGGGATCGCGTTATAGGTGACCGTGACCTCGACGTTGTTCGCGGGCATCGTGCCCGCGACGACGGGCTTGTCGGCGGTGTAGCCCTCTATCGTCGGGCTCGTTACGGAGTAGGTCTTGCCCTCGGCGAGCGGAGAGGACGTAAAGACCGGGGCGGCCTGCGTGCCGTCGGCGTACTGATAGCGCACCGTCACCGTGTACTTTGGGATCGCGGTCTTGTCGTAGAGCGCGGTGTAGGTGACGTTGCCGTCAGCGTCCACGGCGCCCTCGCTCCAGCCGGAGAACGTGTAGGTGTAGTCGTCGTCGGCGGGCCTGGTCGGGGTCGCGCCGTCATAGGTGCTCGCGGCGGGGGCCGCGGAGGTGAACGTCCCGCTCTTGAGGACGGAGCCGTTCCAGTTGACCCACTTGACCGTGTAGACGGGGAGCGGGACGGCGTCGTACTGAGCGGTGTAGGTGACGTTGCCGTCCGCGTCGGTCTCGGGGGCGCTCCAGCCGGAGAACGTGTAGGAATTCGTGCCGTCGGCGGGCTTGGTCGGGGTCGCGCCGTCGTAGGTGCTCGCGGCGGGAGCCGTGCCGGTGAACGTCCCGGTCTTGAGCTCGGTCCCGTCATAGTTGACCCACTTGACGGTATGAGTGAGCTTTCTCCACTGCGCGTAGAGCGTGCCGCTGGCGCTCCTTGCCCAGGTCGAGCCCGGGGCGAAGGAGTCGCCGGAGCCGTCGGCCTTGGTGTTCCAGCCGACGAACTCATAGTCGTCTCTCGTGAAGGCGTTGTTCTTGACGATCGGGGCGACGAGCCTGAAGCGCTGGGCGCTCATCGAGCCGGAGCCGCCGTTGGCGTCGTAGCTGAGCGTGTAGAAATCGCGGCTGATGAAGAGCGCGATCTCGAGGCGGTCGTAATCGTCCGTATCGAAATACATCGCCATGCCGTTGGAGTACGAACGGGAGCCCTCGAAGAGCGGCAGGTCCAGCAGCAGCGTGCGGACCTCGTTTTCGACGAGGGAGCCGTCGTCCTTTATCGTGTAGAGCCTGTTGGCTCCGGCCAGTATCGTGTCCGCAGTCAGCCAGAGGTCGAAATTATACCCGTCGCCGATGGCCGCGGTGACGAAAATGTTCGTCGCGCGGGGGACGTACATGGTGTGAGCCTGGTCGAATTTACTGTAAGTGAAGCTGGTGGCTCTGCCGTTGTGGGTGAAGCTGACGTTCACGCTCGGGCAGGCGGTGCTGAGGTCGGGCGCCAGCGTGTTGAGGTTGACGTACCTCGTGAAATCTATGTTCTTGCCGTTATTGTAAGTGAAGAAATAGAGATCTATGACGGGCACTTCGCTTGATGCCAGCGCGGCGATGCCCCAGGTGATCTCGTCTCCGACGAGCGTCATGTCGAGCGGCAGGTCGGAGTTCTTCGCGGCGACGCCGTAGTAGATGCCGTTGGCGTTGACGGCGCGGATGACTGCGTTGTTGGGGACGGAGATGGTCATGTTGACGGTCTCGGTCGTCCCCTGATAGGCGTAGTTGAGGTAGTAGTTGAAGCGGATGGGCCGGGTCACGAGGCCGCCCTTCTTATAGGTGATCGTGCCCATCTTCGTCCCGTCGGTCGCGTAGAGCTGCAGCGCCTCGGTGTTGTCCTTGAGGTAGACCTCGAGAGTGTGGTTCGAGTTCCGTTTGCCACTCGGAGAGGAGAAGCTCTTCGTCATGCCGTTATCGGAGTCGGTGCCGTTCTTGACGGAGCCGTCCCACTTGATGTAGTCGATCTTGTACTCGCCGTTGACGACGCGCACGTAGTCGACGAATCCGCCGGTGCTGGCGTGGTCGGATATGCCGTTGGTCTGTACGAGCGTGCCGTCCGGCTTATAGACCTTCAGCGTCACGTTGAATGACGTGACCGACGTCGTGGCCTTCCAATACTCGAAGCTCACATAGGAGCCGCCGACGGTACTGTAGCCGGCGGCCAGAGCCCCGGCGGGCAGCATGGCGACGATCATCACGAGAACGATCGCGAGCGCCAGCAGCGTTTTGAGAGTCTTTTTCACTTTCTTCTTCCTTTTCTTCACTTTTGCTTTTTCATATCCTCCTGCGGCCGCGGGCGCGGATCGCCCTGCAAGACGCACAGTCGACGGGATTATACATTATTAAAACAAAAAAAGCAACCATAAAGTTCCATTATTCGATGGAATATCATGAAAATCGACGCTTTTCGACAAAAACGCCCCCTCCCGCGGCGGGAAGGGGCGCAAAAAAGAGGGCCCCGCTTTCGCGGGACCCCCGATGCTTTCGGTTCAGCCTTCGATCTCTATGCGTCTGTGCTCGGGCAGCTTTTTGGCTTCCTTCTTCGGGAGCGTCAGGCTCAGCACGCCGTTTTCGAACTTCGCGCCGACGTCCTCGGCGGTGAGCTCCTCGCCGACGTAGAAGCTACGGCTCATCGAGCCCGCGTAGCGCTCGCGGCGGATGACCTTGCCCTCCTTGGACTTCTCGTCCTTGTCGAGGCCCTTGGCGGCCCTGACGGTCAGATAGCCGCCGTCGAGGTCAAGGGATATCTCGTCCTTCTTGAAGCCCGGCAGGTCGATATCGACCTCGTAGCGGTCCTCGTGCTCGTGCACGTCGGTCCTCATCTCGTGGGGCGCGTGTCTCCCGTAGAGCTTGCGGTCGACGTTCTGCAGGTCCCTGAACGTCGGGAAGTCGAACCAGTCGTCAAACAAATTCTCTCCAAAAATACTCGGCAACATAAGTCATTCCTCCTTGTTAATCATTCCTGTTACCGCGCATCGGAGCGGAGGTCTTTCATTTGATCTCTGTTCCTTTGTTCGCCTCCGATTATAGCACGCAAATTAGCACTGTCAAGAGGAGAGTGCTAATTTCTGTGAACAGACTGTGAACAAACGTGGCGTATTTCTTTAATTTTCGGTAAAATCGCGCTCCGCCGCGAAAAAAGTCGAAAAAAATAAGAAAAAACGTCACGTTTTTTCTATCGTGACGTTTTTGGTGGTATGGTTGTATTAGGGTGAACGCAGGGGGAGCGCGTAGGGAGCGATGCCCACATCGCTACGTCGTCGCAAGCTCCGTATCGCTCGCGGCATCCTGCGGAGCCGCTTACTCGCTCCGCTGCTCCTCCTCTCCATAGCACAAACGCTTCGCTGGTTTGCGCTATGGGTTTCGGACGGGACGCGAAACTGCGGCGGGGCTCGCGGGGAGCGCTTCCCGGTCGCCTTCCGCGCCGGCAAACCTGCTTGGGGAGGCACTTCAAATCCCGTACGCAGCCCGCAGGCAGCCGCCAAGTTCGGACGCGCGCCCGGCGGCGATGGGGTTTAAGACATCGCGTTCCTCTCCGCGACGGCGATGGCGTCGCAGCGGTTGTTCATCTCGTCGTCCTCGTGGCCGCGGACCCATATAAACTCGGTCTCGTGCCGCTGCAGGTCCTCCCAGAGGCGCTGCCAGAGCTCGGGGTTTTTAAGCGGCCCGTCCTTGCGGGCCCAGCCGCGCAGCCGCCAGGCCTCGATCCAGCCCTCCTTTATCGCGCTCACGACGTAGCGCGAGTCGGAGCTTATCCGGACGCGGCAGGGCTCCTTGAGCGCCTCGAGGCCGTATATGACGGCGAGGAGCTCCATGCGGTTGTTGGTCGTCTCGGTCTCGCCGCCGGAGAGTATCTTCTCGATCTCGCCGTAGCGCAAAATGGCGCACCAGCCCCCCGGACCGGGGTTGCCGGAGCAGGCGCCGTCGGTATATATCTCGACGAATTTGAGGGGCTTTCCGCCCGAATTTCCGCTCGTTTTCACCTATCGTGACGCTCCCTTCGGAAAATTGTCGGCTCCCGTCGGAGCGAGGGGGCGCAAACCCGCATAAACAGGCGCTTTTTCAGAGTTTAACACGGCGCGCCGGAAATGTCAATTTTCTTGCTTTCTTTATTATAATGTGTTATAATGTTAAAAATATCAACAACGGATAAATTTCTACCTACGGAGGTGCCTATGAACTCCGCTTCCGACGTCTGGGCGGCCGTCATCTCGGGGCTGGAAAAGCAGCTCACAGCGACCGCCATGACCACCTGGTTCGACGGGACGCGCGCCGTCGATCTCAAGGACAATATCATGGTCGTCTGCGCCGCGTCCGAGTTCAAGCGCAACATCATCCAGTCGCGCTACGCGGACATGATAAAGGAGATACTCGCGGAGATATTCTCCGGCGAGTGCGAGCTCGTCGTGCTCACGGAGGCCGACCTCGAGGAGTACCAGCTCCCCGACACGCAGAGCCCGCTCGACAGCTCGCAGTTTACGTTCGAGCACTTCGTCGTCGGTCCCGCCAACCGCTTCGCGCAGGCCGCCGCCGTCGCCGTCGCCAACCAGCCCGGCAAGGCCTACAACCCCCTGCTCATATACGGCGACTCCGGCCTCGGCAAGACCCACCTGCTCTACGCCATCGGCCACGAGGTCCGCTCCCGCGACCGCGACCTGAAGATCGTCTATATTAAGGGCGACGAATTCACCAACGAGCTCATCGCCGCCATCCAGAACGCGACGCAGGAGGCCTTTCGCGAGAAGTACAGGACGGCCGACCTGCTGCTCGTCGACGACGTGCAGTTCATCGCCGGCAAGGTGCAGACGCAGGAGGAGTTCTTCCATACGTTCAATACGCTCTTCGAGGCCGGCAAGCAGATAGTCCTGACGAGCGACCGCCCGCCGCGCGAGATGCTCAGGCTCGAGGACCGCCTGAAGACCCGCTTCGAGTGGGGCCTCATGGCGGACATACAGCCCCCCGACTACGAGACGCGCGTCGCCATAGCCAAGAACAAGGCCGACCAGCTCGGGCTCGCGCTCCCCTCCGGCATCCCGGAGTACCTCGCGGAGAACCTGACGGCGAACGTCCGCCAGATAGAGGGCGCCGTCAAGAAGATACAGGCCTACCGCGACCTGCTCTACGGCGAGATAGAGATAGAGATGATAAAGAAGATACTCGCCGACGTCGTCCGCGGCGAGCGGGACTATACGCCCGAGACCATCATCGAGCGCGTCGCCGCGTTCTACGACCTGCCGGTCGAGAGCGTGACGGGGCAGAGCCGCGTGGCGAAGATAGCCCACGCGCGCATGGTCTCGATGTACCTCATGCGCAAGCTCATGGACCTCACGCTCGACGTCATCGGCAGCTACTTCGGCAACAAGGACCACACGACCGTCCTGCACGCGATAAAGAAGATAGAGAACGCCGTCGCGTCCGATCCCGAGGAGGCCGACGTCCTGCGCGACATAACCAGCAACATCACCAACAAGGAGTAATCCACAAAACGTTCAACGTTCTGATAACTCCGCCGTGGACGGTTTTTTTCCTTATTTTGCCGTGCATAAGCCCCTCCTCCGTCCACAGAGCCGTCCACAACGAAAACCGAGTCCCCGCGCGGCTCCGGAGGGGTTTTCCACCTAAACGCTCCCCTACGTCTTCTTCTGCTGCATAAGCTTTCTTTTCCTTTCCTTTAAGCGAAAAGACCTCGAAAAAATGAAAACAAACCTTCCTCAAAAACGGGCGCAAGCGGCCCGGAACGAACGCAAGCATACGTGAAAAGGAGAATGAGATATGAAATTCAGCTGTGAAAGAGCGCTGCTTCTGGCCGGCATAAACGCCGCCTCGAAGACCGTCGCCGTCAAAAGCACGATACCCGCGCTGGAGGGCCTGCTCCTCAGCGCCGACGAGGAGCTCGTCATATCCGGCTACAACCTCAAGACCGGCATAAGGACGCATATCCCCGTCGAGGTGACCGAGACCGGCTCCATCGTCCTCAACGCCCGCCTCTTCGGCGAGATAATCCGCCGCATGGCGGACGACGTCGTGACCTTCGTCTCCGACGCCAACGGCATGGTCAGGCTGACCTGCGGCATGTCGAAGTTCGAAATTATGGGCACCGCCGCCGACGACTTCCCTGAGCTCCCCGAGGTCGACGAGACGGGCAGCCCCAAGGTCCCCGAGGGCAAGCTCAAGTCCCTCATCAGCGAGACGCTGTTCGCCGTCTCGGACAACGAGACCCGCCCGATATACATGGGCTCCCTCTTCGAGACCGACGGCGAGACGCTGACGGTCGTCTCCGTCGACGGGTTCCGCCTCGCGCTGCGCCGCGAGAAGATGGACAGGGCCGTCCCGGGCCTGAGCTTCGTGGTCCCCGGCTCGACGCTGACCGAGGTCGAGCGCCTCTGCGCCGACACCGAGGACGACGTCTCCATAGCTCTCGGCAGCCGCCACATCATGTTCGTCATCGGCAACACCGAGGTCATCTCCCGCCGCCTCGAGGGCGACTTCCTCGACTATAAGAAGACCGTCTCGACCCCGGCGAAGTATATCGTGACCGCCGACCGCCGCGGCCTCATCGACGCCGTCGAGCGCGTGTCGCTCATCATAAACGAGAAGGTCCGCAGCCCGCTGCGCTTCGTATTTGAGAAAAACCAGCTCCTCATCAACTGCTCGACGGCTCTCGGCCAGGCGAGCGACGAGGTCTCCGTTGCCGGCGACGGCGAGGGCATGGAGATAGGCTTCAACAACCGCTACGTGCTCGACGCCCTCAAGGCCGCCCCGGCCGACGAGGTCGCCATCCGCCTCGTCAACAACGTCTCGCCCTGCATCATCGTCCCCGCCGACGAGTCCGACAGCTTCCTCTATATGATCCTGCCCGTCAGGATACGCGAGAGATAATGACCGACGTAAGGATAGAGACGGACTTTATAAAGCTCGACGCGCTCCTTAAATTCGCGGGCGCGGTCATGAGCGGCGGCGAGGCCAAGACGCTCGTCGCCGAGGGATACGTGAAGGTCAACGGCGAGACCTGCCTCATGCGCGGGAAGAAGATATATCCCGGCGACGAGGTCGAGCTCGACGGCGAGGCCTTCCGCGTCGTGAAATGATCCTCCGGCGGCTCGGAGCGGAAAACTTCCGCCTCTGCGAGGACGCCGAGTGCGCGTTCGAGCCGGGCGTGAACGTCATATGCGGGATAAACGCGCAGGGCAAGACGACCCTGCTCGAGGCCGCGTGGCTGCTGACGGGGCA
>JAFZAM010000099.1 GCA_017557265.1 Oscillospiraceae bacterium
AGTGCCGAGGGTTCAAGTCCTTCTGCCCCTGCCAACACCGAGGCCCGACCTTTTGGTCGGGCCTCGTTTTTCATTTCGGCGCAGAAGGACTTGAAAGGCGGCTCTTGGCAGCGTGCCGGTGGCACGCTGCAACCGCCGTGGCTTTTCCGCAGAAAAGCAAGTCCTTCTGCCCCGAACGATCCGAGCGCCGCCGGGGGCGGGAGGAGCGAGGCGCCGACGGCGCAGCGGTCGAAAAACGCAAGGAAAAGCGCGAGCCCGCCGCGTTTTTCGGGCACCGCAAGAGGGCCGCGCAGCGGTTCAAGTCCTTCTGCTTTTTCCGCAGAAAAGCAAGTCCTTCTGCTTATCCACAATATAAACAGATCCCGGCAATACGAGCGTATTGCCGGGATCGTCTTATTTTGCGCTTACTTGATATTTCCGAACAGACCGCGGATTATCGAACTCGTGCCGGAGCGCATGAGGGACTTGAGGGCGTTGCCCGCGGCGCGCTTGGCTATGGTCGAGGTGCTCGTCTTCTTGCCGCCGGTGACGGAATTGATGAGGTTGTTGCCGACCGCGGTCGCGACGGAGGACGCCGCGCTGTTGACGGCCTTCTGCCCGGCCTTCTTGACGGCCGCGCCCGTCTTGGAGGAGGTCTTCTTGCCGGACTTGGCGGCCTCCTTCTCGGCTTTCGCGGCTTCCTTTTCGGCCTTGGCCGCCTCTTTTTCGGCCTTCGCGGCCTCGAGCTCGGCCTCCTTCTGGGCCTTGAGTTCCTCGGTCGCCTTCATTATTATCTCGTAGGCGCTCTCGCGGTCGACGCTGTCGCGGTACTTGAGGTCGAATTCGTCGGCTGCGATGACGCTTTGGACGAAGCTCTCGTCCGCCGCGCCCATGAGGCTCTGCGGCGGGAGTATCCGCGCGCGCTCGACGACGGCGGGGACGCCCTTCTCGTCGAGGCAGCTCACGAGCGCCTGCCCGACGCCGAGCGCCATGATGGCCTCCTCGGTATTGAACTCGGGATTGACGCGGAACGCCGTCGCCGCCGCGCGGACGGCCTTCTGCTCGGCGGGCGTGTAGGCGCGCAGGGCGTGCTGTATGCGGTTGGAGAGCTGCGCGAGGACGTCGTCGGGGATGTCGGAGGGGGACTGCGTCACGAAGAAGACGCCGACGCCCTTCGAGCGGACGAGCTTGACGACCTGGACTATCTTCTGCACGAGCGCCTTGGGCGCGTCGGTGAAGAGGAAGTGCGCCTCGTCGAAGAAGAACACGACGCGAGGCTTCTCGACGTCGCCGACCTCGGGGAGCTTCTCGAAGAGCTCCGTCATCAGCCAGAGCAGGAACGTCGCGTAGACCGTCGGGCTCTTTATGAGGCGCGTGCTCGTCAGGATGTTTATATATCCGCGCCCGTCGAAGTCGGTGCGCATCCAGTCGCGGATGTCGAGCTCGGGCTCGCCGAAGAGCCCCTCGCCGCCCTCGGACTCGAAGGCCAGCAGCGCGCGCTGGATGGCGCCTATGCTCGCGGTGGAGACGTTGCCGTACATGGTCGTGAACTCCGCGCGGTTGTCGCCGACGTACTGGAGCATCGCGCGCAGGTCCTTCAGGTCGAGCAGGAGCAGCCCGTTGTCGTCGGCGACCTTGAAGACTATGCTCAGGACGCCGGACTGGACCTCGGTGAGGTTCAGCAGGCGCGAGAGGAGCATCGGCCCCATGCCGGAGACCGTCACGCGGACGGGGTGGCCGACCTCGCCGAATATATCCCAGAAGCGGGTGGGGTAGGACTTGAACTCGAAGCCCTCAATGCCGAAGCGCTCGACGCGCGCGCGCATGTCCTCCGTGTCCGCGCCGGGGCGGCACATGCCGCTCAGGTCGCCCTTGACGTCGCTGAAGAAGACGGGAACGCCCATGTCGGAGAAGGACTCCGCGAGGACCTTCATCGTTATCGTCTTGCCGGTGCCGGTCGCGCCGGCGATAAGGCCGTGTCTGTTGGCCATGGAGGGGTAGAGGTATATATTTTCCTTGTTGTCGGACTGACCGATCCATATCTTGCGATCGCTGAACATATCCGGGCCTCCCTGATGTTTTTTTAGTATACCATGAGCAAAAATGCTTGCTCGCAAGAGCGTTTTTGCGAAGCCGTCAATACTGCGGAGCGAGCAGCGCGAGCGGCGGCAAAGCCGCCAAGGCTTGCAAAGCAAGACTTTTCCGCAAGTATTATAACACTTGGCGCGCGCGATTGCAAAGCCTCTTGCCGCTATTGCATAAATAATCGCCGTGAGATATAATAAATAAAATATATATTGACCGGAGGATGACCAAATGGCTGAATATATCAAGGCGAGAGAGCCCAATCTCGGCTTCGGCAACATGCGCATGCCCATGAAGGACGGCGTCGTCGACACCGAGACCATCTTCAAGATGGTCGACGCCTACATGGCCGCGGGCTTTAACTACTACGATACGGGATATATCTACAAGGGCTCCGAGGAGATGCTCAAGCTCGCCCTCGTCGAGCGCTACCCGCGCGAGAGCTTCATGATAACGACCAAGCTCTCCATGGCCGACTGCCCGACGCCCGAGGACATGCCGAAGATATTCGACATCTCCCGCGAGCGCCTCGGCGTCGACTACATAGACACGTACTTCCTCCACGGCCTGACCAAGCCGACCATCGAGAAGGCGTACAAGTTCGGCGCGTTCGATTTCCTGCGCGGGCTGCGCGACAAGGGGCTGGCAAAGCACATCGGCTTTTCCTTCCACGGCACGCCCGAGCAGCTCGACGAGCTGCTGACGAACGAGCCCGACATGGAGCTCGTCCAGCTCCAGATAAACTACCTCGACTGGGACGACGAGAAGGTCCAGGCCCGCCGCCTCTATGAGATAGCGCGCGCCCACGGCAAGCCCATCTCCGTTATGGAGCCCTGCAAGGGCGGCTGGCTCTCCGGCGACGAGTCCGAGGCCGCGCAGGTGCTGCTCCCGGCCAATCCCGACGTCTCCGTCGCCTCGTGGGCGTTCCGCTTCGTCGCGGGCCTCGAGGGGATATACGTCATCCTCTCCGGCATGGGCAACGTCGAGCAGGTCGAGGACAACGTCAAGACCTTCCTCAACTTCAAGCCCCTCACCGAGGAGGAGCGCAAGCTGACGCTCGAGGTCGTCGACCGCATCCACGCCGTGCCGCGCATCCCCTGCACGCAGTGCTCCTACTGTACGCGCGGCTGCCCGAAGAAGCTGCCCATACCTCTCTATATGCGCCACTACAACAACCTCATCACCTATAAGGTGCCCGACAGCTCGCGCCATCTCTACCACATGATGATAAAGCCCGAGACGATGGCCGCCAACTGCGTCGGGTGCAAGACCTGCGAGACGCTCTGCCCGCAGCACATAGAGATAACCAAGTACATCCAGGAAGTCAAGAGGCTGCTCGAGGACTGAGCGCCGCGCCCGGAACGGGGGGATAAAGCATGGCAAGAGGAAAGCATGAAATGAGGACTGCCGTCAAGCCCGGCACGGTCGCTTTGATCGTGATCGTCGCGCTTGTCGTCGTCGCCGCGATAGTGTTCTTCGCGACGGGCGGCTTCAGGTCCGCCCCGGAGCCGACTCCGACCTTGGCTCCGAC
>JAFZAM010000100.1 GCA_017557265.1 Oscillospiraceae bacterium
ACGCTGCCGTAGCCGAGGCTCTCGGCGGGGCCGCGCGCCTCGGTTATGTACTCGCAGGCGGTGACGACGGTCTCGTCCGGGCCGTAGCCGTACTGCTCGGCGAAGGACTCCCACGGGCTGTCCTCCTGGTTCTCGCAGACGAAGATGTTGGCGTAAGCCGCGGGGCGGCCGGGGCCGCCGGGGGAGGCGTAGATCGTCATGTCGCGCCAGCCGATGGTTATCATGCACATCAGCACCGCGCGCCCTATCGCGCTGTTGGCGCGCACGCCCGGCGCGAGGTAGCCGACCTTCGTATTCAGGCCGAGCTCTTTGACCAGCGGGCCGGAGACGAATATCGCGGGCAGTATCTCGTTGACGACGTGGAACTGGTTGAAGCCGGGGTCGGTCAGCGTCTCGATGATGGCGATGATGAGCGGCAGGTGCTCCGGCTTCGCGCCGGCCATGACGGACGCGATCGCGATCTTCTCGACGGTCGCGTAGCCGAGCTTCGGCTCCATCATGCCGATGACCTTGTCGCGCGGGTACGTCGTGCCCGTCAGCATCCAGTCGACGGCCTCCGGCGTCGGCGGCGCGACGGCGTGGCCGTCCCAGATATGGTTCTCGTCGAGGAACTCGACGAACTTTTCATACGCCTCGGCGTAGCTCTCGCCCTCGAAGACCTTGTTGCCGTAGTCGGGGGCGATATCGAAGGAGCGCTTCTCCTCCTCGGTCAGCGGGTCGGTCAGCTTGGCGACGATGTCGTCGATGCAGCCGTCGACGACCTTCTCCATGGCCGCGTCGTCGTACTTCGCGGCGCAGTAGTCCGTCGCGGGGACGGTCGCGATGCGGACGTTCGGCATGCCGTTTATGTCCTGATTGGCCTGCTTGGCGCGGATGAGGACGTCGACGCTCAGGCTGACGCCGGGTTTGCCGGCCTGCTCCATGCAGACGCCCGCGTCATGGCGCGCCTGGGAATGGGAGTCCTTGATGCCCTCGAGCCACGCGTCGCACTGCGCGGCGACCTCGAGCGCCCTGCTCGGCGGGGCGACGGGCGTCCCGAAGGAGTCCATGCGGAGGAACTTCGCGGTCGGATAGCGCTCGAGGAGCTTGCGCTCGAGCACGTCGTAGAAGGGGTCGGCGCTCGCGCCGTAGCGGCCGGGGATGTTGATGCTCATGAGGGCGACGGTCTTGCCCTCGAGCGTGTCGAGCCGGGGGACGGAGAGCCCCACGCGCCGCGAGTCCTTGAGCACGCCGCGCGGCTCCATGATCTCCAGAGAAACCTTGCTCATAATAAACCTCCCGAAGTTCGTTTTTATGCTTAAATTATACGAGCCTCCGCCCCCGCTGTCAACGAGAGGCGGGGGCGGAGAAAGATGAGCGGGCCATTTGTCTTGTGTGTGGGACAGTTTACAAAGAGTTTATAGTTAGTTCGAAACGAGTTTAGTTTTTCGCTCTAAAATGCCGGGCATAAGACGGGAACGCCCGAATTGAAGCATAGGGCGGGAACGCCGGAATCAAAATGAAAAGAGGAGACTCTATATGAAACGCATCAGAGCGACGATAGCGATCCTGACGGCGCTGCTGCTGGTCTTCGGCCTCTGCGCCTGCGGGACCGGCGCGACGAACGGCTCTGCGGATACGACGGATACACAGACAGGCGCTCCGGACGGCGCGCCCGGCGAGCCCCCCGAGGGAGGCCCCGGAGGACAGGGAGGACCGGGCGGAGCTCCCGGCGGGAGCAGCAGCGCGGACATAGACTATTCCGGCGCGGTCGAGATAACCTCGACGGAGACGCAGACCGGACAGACCTACGCGAGCACGACCGCCGACGAGAGCGCCCTGCTCATAAGCACGTCCGACGACGTGACGATCACTGACCCCGCCGTCTCCAAGTCCGGAGATTCCGACGGCGGCGATAACTGCAACTTCTACGGGCTCAACGCGGCCGTCCTCGTCAAGGACGGCTCCACGACCACGATAACCGGCGGCACGGTGACCTCCGACGCCTCCGGCGCCAACGGCGTCTTCTGCTACGGCGGCAACGGCGGGCAGAACGGGGCCTCCGGCGACGGGACGACCGTCATTATCCGCGATACGACCGTCGTGACGACCGGGAGCGGCTCCGGCGGCATCATGACCACGGGCGGCGGCGTCACCTACGCCTACGATCTGGACGTGACGACCTCCGGGCAGTCCTCGGCCGCGATACGCACCGACCGCGGCGGCGGCCTCGTTTACGTCGACGGCGGGACCTATACCTCCAACGGCCTCGGCTCGCCCGCGATATACTCTACCGCCGAGATACACGTCGCCAACGCGACGCTGGTCTCGAACCTCTCCGAGGGCGTCTGCATCGAGGGGCTCAACTCCATCGAGCTGACCGACTGCGACCTCACCGCGAACAACACCAAGCGCAACGGCAACGCGACCTTCCTCGACAGCATCATGATATATCAGTCCATGTCCGGCGACGCGGCGAGCGGCACGTCCTCCTTCTCGATGACGGGTGGCAGCCTGACGAGCAAAAGCGGCCACGTCTTCCACGTCACCAACACGAGCGCGGTCATCACGCTCTCCGGCGTCAGGATAGTTAACGAGGACGCCGAAAATATCCTCCTCTCCGTCTGCGACGACGGCTGGAGCGGCGGCTCGAACGTCGCGGCGCTCAACGCCTCCGCGCAGGAGCTCTCCGGCGCGATCAAGGTCGGGAGCAACTCCTCGCTGACGCTCAGCCTGACGGACGGCTCCTCCTTCGAGGGATACGTTGACGGCAAGATAACCAACGCCTCCGGCGCGACCGTCTCCACCGAGGTCGGCACGGTCTCCGTCACGCTCGACGCGAACAGCACGTGGACGCTGACGGGCGACAGCTACGTGACCGAGTTTTCCGGCAGCGCCGCGAACGTCATAAGCAACGGCTATACTCTCTACGTAAACGGCGTCGCCCTGACGGGAACGAACTGAACGGTTTTATAATCAAAAAGACCCGCACGGAAGTCCGTGCGGGTCTTTCTTTATGCGGATCAAAGTCCGGCGAGCTTGAGGATCTCGGGGACCTTGGCTTCCCAGCCGAGCGCCATGATGTGGACGCCCTGGCAGTAGGGCTTGCACTCGCGGATGATGCGCGCGGCGATCTCGACGCCGGTTATGCCGGCCTTCGTCTTCTCCTTGTCGGCCTTGAGCTCGTCGATGACGGCGTCGGGGACGTAGACGCCCGCGACGTTCTGGCTCATATAGCGGACCATGCCGACGTTCTTGGGGATGATGACGCCGACCTGCACGGGCACGCCGAACTGCTTGGCCTTCTCCATGAAGGAGATGAACCGCTCGGAATCAAAGACGGCCTGCGTCTGGAAATACTGCGCGCCGGCCATGACCTTGCGCTCCATCTTGGCGAGCTGGGCGTCGATGGAATCGCTGCAGGGGGAGACGACCGCGCCCTTGGCGAACTTCGGGGGCTCGCCGACGAGCTCGTTGCCGCCGAGGTCGAAGCCGCGCTCGAGCTCGCAGACGGTGTGCAGCAGCGAGACGGAGTCGAGGTCGAAGACGGGCTTGGCGCCGGGATGGTCGCCGAGCTTGGTGTGGTCGCCGGTCAGGCAGAGGACGTTGTCTATGCCGAAGAGGGCGGCGGCCAGCAGGTCGGACTCGAGCGCCATGCGGTTGCGGTCGCGGCAGGTCAGCTGGAAGATGGGGTTGAGCCCGCCGTCCTTGAGCGCCTTGCAGAAGCCCAGAGAGCTCAGGCGCATGACGGAGGACTGGTTATCGGTGACGTTGACGGCGTCGATACCGCTCAGGTATTCCTTGGCTTCGGCGACGAGCTCGTCGACGTGAAATCCCTTCGGAGGGCCGACCTCCGCGGTAACTACGAATTCACCACGCGAAAAACGATCGGTTATTTTCATTTATCAATAGCTCCTAATCTTTAGATTTGCAGCGTCATTCCGCTGCATCGACTTCGTTGCCGTAGTTGCGGATCTGGACGGGGCACTTGAGCGCGTCGAGGCGGCCGACCATCTTCAGGCGGCGCTGGATGCGCTCCCAGCCGCACTCCATGTTCGGGTCGACCTCGCATTTGCCGTCCTTCGCGCCGCCGCACTGGCCGTTGACGAGGCTCTTCGAGCAGGCCGTCAGCGGGCAGATGCCGCCGGTCAGGTTGAGGTAGCACTCGCCGCACTGTTTGCAGTCGTACTCGAGCGGCGTGACGCCCTGCCCGCCGGGGAGAGCGTACGTGTCGCAGGCCGCGAGGACGCGCTTGGTCTCCAGATACTCGGAGACGGTCTGCACGCCGACGCCGCAGGAGAATACGAGGACGGTGTCCGCCGCGTCGATCTCGGCCTTGTGCAGGTCGAGGCGCAGCTTCATGTTCTCGGGGTTGCAGATGTAGTCCGTCGTAAATATGCCGGTCACCCTGCCCTCGGCGGCGAGCTCCTTCTGCAGCTCGGTCGCCTCCTTCTCGGGGAAGCCGACCTCCTTGCAGCCGTGGCAGTTGATGATGAAAGCTTTTCCGGTGATCAGCGATACGATCGTCTCTTTGGATTTAAGTTTAGTAGCAAGCATTACTTCTTATTCATCTCCATTATCGCAGATTTTCCGGCCTTTATCTTAGCGACCAGCGGGATCTTGGAGGAGCAGATATACTCGCAGCACCTGCACTCGAGGCAGTCGCGCACGTTCATATCCGCCATGCCCTGCCAGTTGCCCTCGTCGTGGAACTTGGCGAAGTAAAGCGGCTCGAGCTCCATCGGGCAGACGTCCACGCAGCGGCCGCACTTGATGCAGCTGACGGCCTCGGTGTGGTCCTTGTCGTAGGCGATGACGCCGTTGGTGGCCTTGATGACGGGGACGTTCGTGTCCGTGACCTCGACGCCCATCATCGGGCCGCCGGTCTTTATGGTGACGTCGTCGCCGGTGACGCCGCCGCAGTAGTCGATGAGCTCCTTGACGCTGGTGCCTATCTTGACGATGTAGTTGCCGGGCCTGGCGATGCGCTCGCCCGTGACGGTCACGACGCGCTCGACGAGCGGCATGCCGGTCTTTATCGCGTCGGCGATGGCCTTGGCGGTGCTGACGTTGCCCACGACGGCTCCGACGTCGGCGGGGAGCCCGCCGCTCGGCACCTGACGGCCCATGACGCGCTTGATGAGCATCTTCTCGGCGCCCTGCGGGTACTTCGTCCTCGCGACGACGACCTCGACGCCCTCGATGCCCTCGACCTTCGCCTGCATGAGCGCGACGGCGTCGGGCTTATTGTCCTCGATGACGATGATGCCCTTCGGGGCGGAGACGGTCTTCATCATGGCGCGCAGGCCGTAGATGACGTCGTCGGCGTACTCGAGGAGGACGCGGTGGTCGGCGGTCAGCATCGGCTCGCATTCGCAGCCGTTGAGCAGGACTGCGTCGATGGGCTTGTTCGGGACGAGCTTGACCGAGGTCGGGAAGCCCGCGCCGCCCATGCCGACGATGCCGCTCTCCTTGACGACGTCGACGATCTGCTCGGCGGAGAGCGTGTCGATATCGCCGTAGGGCTTGACGGTCTCGGCTATCTCGTTTTTCTTATCGTTTTTGATGACGACGGAGAGGACGTTCCCGCCCTTCGTCGGGTGCAGGCGCGGCTCGACGGCGATAACGGTGCCGCTCACGCTGGAGTGGACGTTGCCGCTGATGAAAGCGGCGGCCTCGCCTATCTTCTGGCCGACCTTGACGGCGTCGCCGGCCTTGACGGTCGGATTCGCCGGGGCTCCGGAATGCATGGACAGCGGGATGACCACTTCGTCGGGCTCCGGGAACCGGACGAGAGGCAGGTGCTCGCTGAGCTCCTTGCGCTCGGAGGGATGCACGCCGCCGTAGTACCCGTCGAGACGGGACTCGCGCGCGGCGGTGACGAACTCGCTGATGGTCTTGAAGTTGACCTTGGAGTAGTCGCGCGTCTGGACGGGCTGGTCGAGGAACTCCCTCAGGCGGCCCTGCTTTTTAAGGCGCTGCTCGATCTTCTCCCAGGCGCAGTCTCTGTTCGGGTCGACCTCGCACTTGCCGTCCTTCGCGCCGCCGCACTGGCCGTTGAGCAGGCCCTTGGAGCAGTCGATGACGGGGCAGATGCCGCCGGTGACGTTCAGATAGCACTGGGCGCACGCGTCGCAGACCTTCTTCGTCAGCGCCATGCCGTGATGTCCCCTGTAGTTGAGGGAGTTGGCGGCGGCGTAGACGGGGACCTTGACGGAGTCGGCTATCGTCTGGACGCCGAGACCGCAGCTGACCACGAATACGCTCTCGGTCCCCTCGGGGAGCTCGAGCTTCTTCAGGGTCTGGGTCTTGTTGCAGAGGAAATCGACCTTGGCCGAGCCGGTTATCGTCTTGCCCTGTTCGGCCGCGATCTTCAGGAACTCCTCGCAGTCCGGCTCGTCGACGGACTCGAATTCCTTGAAGCACTTGTTACAAGCCAGGACGAAGATCTTGTCCGCTCCCGCGAGGAACGGCGCGAGCTCTTCGGCGGATTTGAGCTTGTACTTGGTATAGTTCTGCAATTTTTCACCTTCTTCAATGAATTGCGTAAGCGGCCCGCCCGGGGCTCTCCGTCCCGGTAACGCAGGGCCTTCGGAGGGCGCGCCTAAGTGCAAAATTGATTTCTCTTGAGTATACCATATCCGGGCGGGCGTTAGCAAGTCGGCATCACGCCCAAATATAGATATTTCGGCCCCTTTTTTTGTGATAATTATGCGAAGAAGCGCGGCGGCGGCGCGTAGGGAGCGACGCCTTCGTCGCTCCGCAAAGCCTTCCCCTTGAGGGGAAGGTGGTTGAGCGAAGCGAAACCGGATGAGGGGCGATCCGCTGCGGGACATTCACTACCGCGGCGCCGCTTCGCTGCCTTACGCAGGTGAGGCCTTTTTATTATCAATGGTTTGACATTTGTTATCCCCTGTGCTATCGTATAGGTAACAGATGTTATCTTAATTTCCGGAGGCATTGTATGGTATTTTATAATTGAAGGCGCGGAGCGCCCGCGCCGTTTTTTCAAAACAACTGTCCGGTTTTGTCTCCGTTGACCGTTTATGACAGTGAGACCGTCTGAAAGGAGAGCCGCCATGAAAAGAATACTGACTTTTGTTCTTGCCGCCGCGCTCGTCCTTTCCCTCGCGGCGTGCGCGAAGACGCCGGGCGCCGAGCCCCCGGAAAAGCTCTACGTCCTCACGCATCAGCGGGAAGCGGTGTATCTCGTCGGCGCGGACGGCGCGGAAAAGGTATACGATCTGCCCGGGCCCATGATGACCGCCGACGTCTGCGGGAGCGTCCTCTGGTACGTCGAAGGCGATTCGCTCGTGCGCGTCGGCCTCGCAGACGGCTCGAAGACGGAGTACGCCCTGCCCGAAAACGAGGGGGGCGGCTATTACATGTTCGCCGCGGAAAACGAGGCCTACGTCGCGCTCGCGAACGGGCAATATGATAATCTCCATACCGGCGAAATATACCGCGCCGGCGAAGACGACGCCTACGTCGACATCGCGGACGGACAGTATGATAATCTCTATACCGGCGAAATATACCGCGTCGGCGCGAACGGCGCCGAGCAGGTCACGCACGGCTACGCGTACTATATGACGACCTGTCCGTTCACCGTCGACGGCGGCTCGGTCTACTTTCTTGCGGGCGGCGTGCCCGCAGGGAGCGAGCTCAAGCTCGTCCGCGAGGACGCGGACGGGACGCGGGTCGAATTCGAACGGCCCGGCTTCCCGCTTTTCGCCCTGAGCGTCGACGGCGGGAGGGTCTACGCCTGCTGGGCCTACGACTGCCGCAGCTACGACGCCGCGACCGGCGGCGACG
>JAFZAM010000101.1 GCA_017557265.1 Oscillospiraceae bacterium
ATGTCGATGCCTATGGTCAGCATGGCCGTCCTCCCGAATGGTTTATCCGATAAATTATAGCATCTCCCCGCCGCGGGTGTCAATCGCGCGAAGACGCCACCCGCGCACGGCGGACGGCGTCCTTTAGTCTTATAAGACCCTGCGGCGCGTCAGCCGCGCTGCTCGGTCGTCTCGTAGCCGAGGATATACGCCCAGTACATGAAGCCGGCTATATCCCGGAAGGTCTTTCCCTCGGGCAGCCAGTATATCGGCGCGGAGAACTGATGCGTCTCGCCGTCCTCGAGGCTTTCGGTATCGCCGTCCTGCATGGCGGTGACGATATTCCCGTCCTTGTCGAAGAAGACGTAGTATATCTCATAGAAATAATGCGCGTTCGTCCACGTCTCGCCCTCGTTGTGGAAGCCGATGATGAAGTCGCCCGTGTCGTTGGTCACGCTCCCGGTCACGACTCCGGTCGTGAGGTCGAGCTCGACGTCCGAGAGCGGCATGACGTGGATGTAGTCGATATCGTAGGGGCGGATATCCTCGCCGACTATCTCGATGGTCATCTCCGAGGGCGCGAGATCGCGGTAGCCCTCGGCGAAATCGTTCATGGTGATCCACACCTCGAAACAGCCCGTATCGCCCGGGCCGAGGACGGCGGGGTTGCGCCCGTAGCATTCGTTCTCCCACACGACCGTACCGTCGGGGGCGCGGAAAACGAGGTCGAGCTGCCACAGATAGATGGGCTCGCTGCCCGTGTTCTTGACGGGGATCAGCGCCTTGGGGACGGTCCAGCCGGTATCGTACACGGCTCTGAATATGAAGGGCTCGCCGAGCTCATAGTCCGCAGGGTCGTGCACGTCGAAGGAGGCCTGATACTCGGCGTACTCCTCGTCGTTCATGGACGTGTAAGAGCACACCCAGCCGGCGTATTCTATCGTGAGTATGCGCCGCCCGAAGGAGTACGGGTACTCCTCTCCCTCGAGCAGGAGGACGTCGGAATACGAGCCGGGAAGACCGGTCTTCTTGGAGTAGTTGACGTGCTCGAGGTCGAACTTCCAAGTGAACTCGTGGCTCACGTTATCGAAGAACAGCGTGCCCGTCCCGTCGTCGCGGATGGAGACGGTCGGGTTCGTCGTCTCCATGAGGCGGTCGTATTCACGGTGCTGCTCGTCGGTGACCCAGGGCCCGCCCCAGTCTTCTCCGCCTACGCCCATGCTCAGGAAGCGGTACTCCCCTATCATCGAGGCGCGAAGCTCCTCCTCGGGCGTGAGCGGCTCGGCGGAAGGCTCGGCCGAGGGCTCCGCCGTCGGCTTGGACGTGTTCTTGGGCGGCTTATCCGTCTTCTTCCCGCCGGAGGGCTCGTCGGAGGGCTCGCCCGTCGAGGACAGCTCGTCGGTCTTCGAAGAAATGTTCTCGAG
Source organism: Oscillospiraceae bacterium (assembly GCA_017557265.1). Classification (GTDB taxonomy): domain Bacteria; phylum Bacillota; class Clostridia; order Oscillospirales; family Oscillospiraceae; genus RGIG7949. Next base: position 1,404 of record JAFZAM010000101.1, read on the forward strand.
CGCCTTTTTGAAAACTCCGCAGCCCGCGAGCGAAACTATCATCGCTATAACGAGCAGCACGGCAAGTATCTTCTTCATCTGGGTCTCCTTTCTTTCGGAAAACGCAGGAAACGTTCCGCCCGGTCCGCGGGGACCGGGCGGAACGCCGAAAAAAACTTTAGATGTGCAGAGCGGCCTGGAACGCCTGGTTGACGGCGGTGCCTATCGTGCCGAGCTTCTTGACGTCGCCCACGAGGCGGACGCTCGTCTCCGGCGCGCTGCGGCGCAGCTCCTCGGCCTTCGCCGTCAGCGGCTTCATGCCGACCGCGAGCAGGACCGTGTCGGCCTCGAGCTCTATCTTCTCGCCGGTCACCTGATTTACGCATATCACCTTGTCGTCGGTTACCTCGGCGAGCGCCGTCTCGTAGTAGGACGGGAAGCGGCCGGAGTCGACGATGGTGCGGAACTCGCGGTAGCTCGTGCCGGAGCTGGAGTGGATGTTCCTGAAGCAGGCTTCCTTCTCCTGCATCTCGACGACGGTCACGTCCTTGCCCTGCTCGACGAAGTCGAGAGCGGCCTCGAGACCGACGGCGCCGGCGCCGACGACGACTATCTTGTTTCCGACGGCGATCTTGCCGGTCTCGGCGTCGGGCGCCCAGTGGACGTGCGGCTTGTCGATCCCGGGGACCTTCGGGATGATGGGCTCGGAGCCGACGGCGATGACGATGGCGTCGTAGTGCTCGGCGTCGAGCATCTCCTTGGTGACGTCGGTGTTCATTATCTTGCGGGCCGGGCACTTCTCGGCCTGGCGGAGCAGCCAGTCGAGATAGTCGCGGCAGTCTATCTTGAAGGGAGGCGCGGCCGCGCCGAGGACGTTGCCGCCGAGGTGGTCGGTCTTCTCATAGAGCGTGACGTCGTGGCCTCTGTCGACGAGGGTCGTCATGGCCGTAATGCCCGCGACGCCGCCGCCGACGACGGCGACCTTCTTCTTGACCGGCGCGGGGGGAACGAGCCCGTCCTTGAGCTCGCTCGTGAGCGCGGATATGGGGTTGACGGCGCAGTAGATGCCCTTGGGGACCATGAGGTGCTTGGTGCAGGTGTCGCAGCGCAGGCAGGGGCGCCTGTCCTCGGGTCTGTCCTCGGCGTACTTTCTCGGCATGTCGGGGTCGGCCATGAGCGGGCGGCACATCGCGACGAAGTCCGCCCAGCCGTTGGCGATGATCTCCTCGGCCATGTCTATGCTGACTATGGAGCCGACGGTCGTCACGAGCAGGTCGGGGTACGCCTTCTTGACGTCGCGCGCGTAGTGGACGTTGAACCCGCGCGGCATCATGTAGTTCTGGCACCAGTTCCTGTAATAGCGCATGTCGAAGTCGCTGTGCAGGCCGGCGGAGACGTGGCATATATCGATATGGTCCTTGAGGTAGCCGATGAGCTGCAGGGTCTCGTCGAAGTGCATGCCCTCCTCGGCGATCTCGTCGGCGGAGATGCGGAACTCTATGACGAACTCCTCGCCGCACCTCTCGCGTATGGCGTCGCAGACCTCGATGGCGAAGCGGGCGCGGTTTTCCGTGCTGCCGCCGTACTCGTCGGTGCGCTTGTTGTAGAGCGGGCTCGTGAACTGGCTGATGAGGTTGCCGTGGCCGCCGTGGAGCAGGCAGATGTCGATGCCGGCCTTCTTCATGTGGTAGGCGGCGGTCGCGAACTTGTCGACGGTCTCCTTGATCTTCTCCTTGGTCATCTCTATCGACGGGATGGGATCGCGGCCGAAGCGCTTGGCGCGCGTGAGCTCGCTCGCGGTGATGATGGAGGATGCGCTGAACGGCGCGTGGCCGACCGTCTCGAAGGCGGTGTCCTTGCCGTTGTGGTTGATCTCCAGCGAGGCGTGGCAGTCGTACTCCTTGGCCATGTCGGCGTAGCGCGTGAGCGGGAGGACGCAGCGGTCGTCGTTGAGCTCGAGCTGGAAGGCCTCGTCCTTGCTCTCGTTGATGTCGATGGAGGCGTTGCCGACGTACATGATGGCGGCGCCGCCGCGGGCTATCATGCGGAACCAGTCGACGAACTCGGGCGTTATGAGGCCGTCCCTGCCGGAGAGGTTGGTGGAGGGGGGCGCGAGGATGATGCGGTTTTTGAAGTCGATGCCCCTTATCTTGATGGGGGAGAAAACGTGCGAATATTTGGAACCCACGGAAATGATCTCCTTTCGTGATCGTGATCGTATGGTATTTTGTTTATTTTACCATTTGGCGGCGGAGCATACAACACTTTTTTCGTTTTCGCGCCCGCGGCTTGACTGCGCGCCGCCGGAATGGTATCTTATTACGGCGCGCGTGCGCGAATACTTTTATTGCGAGGCGTCCCCGTGAAAAGCTCCCCGAAGCTGTCGGACCATTTTACGTTCGGCAAACTGATGCGCTTTACGCTGCCGACGATGCTCATGATGGTCTTTACGTCCGTCTACAGCGTCGTCGACGGCTTCTTCGTGTCCAATTACGCGGGAGAGACGCAGTTTTCGGCCGTCAATTTCGCCTTCCCGCTGCTGATGATACTCTGGGCGCCCGGCTTCGTCTTCGGCTCCGGCGGCAGCGCGCTCATCTCAAAGACGCTCGGCGAGGGCGACGGGAAACGCGCGAACCGGCAGTTTTCGCTCTTCGTCTACTTTTCCGCGGCGGTCGGGCTCCTGCTCGGCGTCGCCGCCTTCATCTTCATGCGCCCGCTGCTCGCGGCGATAGGCGGCTCGGGCGAGCTCCTTGACTACGGCGTCCTCTACGGGCGCATTATCGCGCTCTCCATCCCCTTCGGCGTCCTGCAGGTCGCCTTCCAGAGCTACTTCTCCGTCGCGGAGAGGTCGCGCGCGGGGCTCTGGGTGACGGTCGCCTCGGGCGTGGCTAACATGATTCTCGACGTCGTCTTCGTCGGGCTCTTCAGGTGGGGCATAACCGGCGCGGCGGCGGCGACGTTCATAAGTCAGGTCGTCGGCGGCGGCGTCCCGCTGATATACTTCGCGAGGAAGAACACGAGTCTTCTGCGGCTCGGCAGGACGCGCTGGGACGGGCGCGCCCTCGTCCGCGGCGCGACCAACGGCGCCTCGGAGATGCTCTCGAGCGTCACGTCCTCCCTCGTCGGCATGCTCTACAACTATCAGCTCCTGCGCCACGCGGGCGAGCGCGGCGTCGCTGCCTACGGCGTGCTGATGTACGTAAATTTCATCTTCATCGCCATATTCATCGGCTTTACGATGGGCACGACGCCGATAATAGGCTTCCACTACGGCGCGGAGAACCACGCCGAGCTCAAAAACATGAAGCGCAAAAGCGTCTTCTTCATCCTCGGCGCGGCGGCGGCAATGCTCGCGCTCGCGCTGGCGCTCGGCGGCGTTATTTCGCGCGTCTTCGTCGGCTACGACGCGGAGCTCATGGCCATGTCGCACCGCGCCTTCATGATATGCGCCTTCTCCTTCCCCTTCGCGGGCTTCGGCATCTTCGCCTCGGCTTTCTTCACGGCTCTCAACAACGGTCTCGTCTCCGGCGTCCTCTCCGGGCTGCGGACGATAGTCTTCCAGGTCGCGGCGATTCTGCTGCTCCCGCTCGCCTTCGGGCTCGACGGGATATGGTTCTCCGTCGTGGCGGCGGAGGCGGCCGCCATGCTCGCGAGCGTCTTCGCCCTCATCCTCTTCAAGCGCAGATACCAATATTGACCATATGTAAATTTACTGTTAAAACAGCGGCCTCTCGATTGATATTTTCAGCTTATCGGCTACAATAGGGTTTGCAAATGAAACTGAGAGGTCCTTATCGATGCGCGACCGGCTGGCAAGACTATTTTACGGGAGAAACGGGATAGACAAGCTCTCCACCTTCCTCTGGGTGGTCGGGCTCGTCCTGCTCATCATATCCGGCATAGTCCGCCGCATCGGCTCCGGCGCGGTCGGGTACGCGATATGGGCGCTCGGCGTCGTCTGCATCGTCTTCGCGTTCATCCGCGTCTTCTCGCGCAACGTATCAAAGCGCGCCGCCGAGAACGAGCGCTACCTCAAGGCGAAGGCCTCCTTCCTCAATTTCTTCCGCGGCAAGAAGGCCCGCTTCGATCAGCGCCGCGACTATAAGTTCTTCAAGTGCCCCGAGTGCAAGAGCATGCTCCGCGTCCCGCGCGGCAAGGGCCGTATCTACGTGACCTGCCGCAAGTGCGGCGCCCGCTTCGAGGCGAAAAGCTGAATATGATGCGAAAACGCCCGCGTTCAACTTGAACGCGGGCATTATTGTTTTCTCCGGGCCGTATACTGTCCCGAGGTGATATGTTTTGGCGATGGGTATGCTCTGGACGGCGCTCGCGCTCGTCTCGCTCGTCTTCGCGGCGCTCACGGGCAGGCTCGACGATACGGCGAAGGCCGCGCTCGACGGCGCGGGGAGCGCGGTCAAGCTCTGCCTCTCGCTCGCGGGGGCGGTCTGCCTCTGGTCGGGCGTCATGGAG
>JAFZAM010000102.1 GCA_017557265.1 Oscillospiraceae bacterium
AGGAATATCGACGAGAGCTCGGAGGGCGAGGTCGCGGCGGCGCCGTTGAAGCCGTACCAGCCGAGCCAGAGGATGAACACGCCGAGCGCGCCGAGCGGTATGGAGTGGCCGGGGATCGCGTTGACCTTCGTCACCTTGCCCTCGGCGTTTTTGACGTACTTGCCGATGCGCGGGCCGAGGACGGCCGCGCCGACGAGGGCCGCGATGCCGCCGACCATGTGTATCGCGCAGGAGCCCGCGTAGTCATGGAAGCCGAGCGAGCTCAGCCAGCCGCCGCCCCATATCCAGTGGGCCTCGATGGGGTAGATGACGAGGCTGATGACGGCGGAGTAGACGCAGTAGGCGGAGAATTTCGTCCTCTCTGCCATGGCGCCGGAGACTATCGTCGCTGTCGTGGCGCAGAAAACGAGGTTGAATACGAAGTAGCTCGAGCCGGAAAAGCCCTCCGCCGGGGAGGCGATGAACTCCTTGAAGCGCCCGAACAGATCGAGGTTGGGCTTGCCTATCAGGCCGAAGAACGTATCCTCGCCCATCATCAGCGTATAGCCGAGCAGAGAGAAGACGACCGTGCCTATGCAGAAATCCATCAGGTTCTTCATGATGATGTTGCCGGCGTTTTTCGCGCGGGTAAAGCCGGTCTCCACCATGGCGAAGCCCGCCTGCATCCAGAAGACGAGCGCCGCGCCTATCAGGAACCAGAATTCGACTGTCATTTCGGTTTCCTCCGGTGGGTTTATTTGACGCCGAACAGCAGGTCGGCGTAGGTCGGGAACGGCCAGTAGCTCTTCGCGGTCAGCACCTCCGCCGTGTCGCAGGGGACGCGCAGCTCGCTCATCTTGGGCAGCAGCGTGTCGCGTATGGCGGCGGACTCGGCGACGACGTCGCCCGCCTCGTGGAGCTTGAGAAGGGCGCCCTCGAGCTCGTCGGTCCTGCCGGATATCTCGTCGACGAGGGCGGAGAGCTTCTTTACGAGGCCGGCCTCGTACGAGCACGCGAGCTCGGGCACGACGGCCCTCTTCGCGGCCGCGGAGGCAGCGACGGAGGCGGCGTAGGCCTCGACGGCTGGAGCTATCTGGGTGCGCGCCATGTCGACCATGGTATTGGCCTCGATGACGACGGTCTTGCAGTAGTTTTCGAGCATGATGTCGCGGCGGGAGCGGAGCTCGTCGACGGAGAAGACGCCGAGCGACGTGAGCATGTCGACGTTCTTCTTGTCCATCAGGTGCGGCATGCAGTCGGCGGTCGTACGGTAGTTTAGCAGGCCGCGCTTTTGCGTCGCCTCCTCTATCCACGCGTCGTCGTAGCCGTTGCCGTTGAAGATGATCCTCTTGTGGTCCTTTATGGTCTTCTTGATCATCTCGTGCAGCGCGGTCTCGAAGTCGTCCGCCTTCTCGAGGCGGTCGGCGTATATCCTCAGGCTCTCGGCGACGGCGGCGTTGAGCATGATGTTCGCGCAGGCGATGGAGTTGGACGAGCCGAGCATGCGGAACTCGAACTTGTTGCCCGTGAACGCGAACGGCGAGGTCCTGTTGCGGTCGGTCGCGTCGCGGTTGAACTTCGGCAGGACGTCCACGCCGAGCTTCATTTGGGTCTTCTCCGCGCCCTTGTACGGGGAGTCCGTCTCGATGGCCTCGAGGACGGCGTTCAGCTCGTCGCCGAGGAAGATGGAGATGACGGCGGGCGGGGCCTCGTTCGCGCCGAGGCGGTGGTCGTTGCCCGCGGTCGCGACGGCTATGCGCAGGAGGTCCTGATAATCGTCGACGGCCTTGATGACCGCGCAGAGGAAAAGCAGGAACTGGGCGTTTTCATAGGGCGTGTCGCCCGGGGAGAGCAGGTTCTGTCCGCCGTCGGTCGCGATGGACCAGTTGTTGTGCTTGCCGGAGCCGTTGACGCCGGCGAAGGGCTTTTCGTGCAGCAGGCAGACGAGGCCGTGCCTGGCCGCGACCTTCTGCATGATCTCCATGGTCAGCTGGTTGTGGTCGGTCGCGACGTTCGTCGTCGCGTAGATAGGCGCGAGCTCGTGCTGCGCGGGGGCGACCTCGTTGTGCTCGGTCTTGGCGAGGATGCCGAGCTTCCAGAGCTCGTCGTTTAAGTCCTCCATGAAGGCGGCGACGGTCGGCTTGATGACGCCGAAGTAGTGATCGTCGAGCTCCTGGCCCTTCGGCGGCTTGGCTCCGAAGAGCGTCCTGCCGGTAAAGCGCAGGTCGGGGCGCTTGTCGTACATCTCTTTGGTCACGAGGAAGTATTCCTGCTCGGGGCCGACGGAGGAGACGACGCGCTTGGCCGTGTCGTTGCCGAAGAGGCGCAGTATGCGCAGCGCCTGACGGCTGAGCGCCTCCATGGAGCGCAGCAGCGGGGTCTTCTTGTCGAGCGCATGCCCGCCGTATGAGCAGAACGCCGTCGGGATGCAGAGCGTCTTTCCTTTTATAAAGGCGTAGGACGTCGGGTCCCACGCGGTATAGCCGCGGGCCTCGAAGGTCGCGCGCAGGCCGCCCGAGGGGAACGAGGAGGCGTCCGGCTCGCCCTTTATGAGCTCCTTGCCGGAAAACTCCATGATGACGCCGCCGTCCGGCGAGGGGCTTATGAAGCTGTCGTGCTTTTCGGCGGTTATGCCGGTCAGCGGCTGGAACCAGTGGGTAAAGTGCGTCGCGCCCTTGGCGACGGCCCAATTCTTCATGGCTTCGGCGACCGCGTTGGCGACGCCGATATCCAGCTCGCTGCCCTCGTCTATGGTCTTGCGGAGGGAGGCGTAGACGTCCGCCGAGAGGGATGCCCTCATCGCGCGGTCGTCAAATACGAGGCTTCCGAAATAATCCGATACGGTACTCATGTCGATCGCTCCTTTTGTGATCATAAATAAAATGAATAAAGGCAAAGACACCTTTTGCGTGAACACAAAAGACGCCTTTGCCTTTTCTTTTATTCGGTCTCGCTCTTTTTCCCGGAAAAACGGGAAAGAGCGCCTTCGAGCCATATCACTCAAAGACGCCCTTGCCTTTATGGGCGTATTATACGACGGAGACCGGCGCTTGTCAACCCCAATTTTGCAAGTTTATTTCGGAAAACTTGCAAAGTTTCGCGATTTTAGCGGATAATCTCTTGACAAGCTGCAGGAAACGGAGTATTATCCAAGCAAATGAGCAAAGGCGTTCATTATCGCGCGGCTATCTGCGCGGAATGGACGCCTTTATTTTTTTCCGAAAAGGACTGATGAGCATGATGAGAGAGGGGCAGATCCGCATCCCCTCGGGATGCGCGATAGCGGCCGTTATATCCAGGGACGGCAAAATGATCTCCGGTGAGACCGTCGCGGAGGCCATGAAGCCCATGCACGAGCGCTCCAACGGGCTCGGCGGCGGCTTCGCCGGCTACGGGATATATCCCGAGTACAGCGACTATTACGCGCTGCATCTCTTTTTCGACGACCGCGACTCGCGGAAGACCTGCGAGACATATATAAAGGAATACTTCGAGATCGTACACTCCGAGCGCATACCGACGAGAAAGCTCCCCGCCATCACCGACGAGCCCGTCATCTGGCGCTACTTCGTCGCCCCGCTGCACTCCATGCTCGCGAGCCTGCAGCTCGACGAAAAGGAGTTCGTCGCCCGCGCCGTCATGAAAATAAACACGTCCATGCCCGGGGCGTACGTCTTCTCCAGCGGGAAGAACATGGGGACGTTCAAGGCCGTCGGCTTCCCGGAGGACGTCGCGCTCTTTTACAAGCTCGAGGAATACGAGGGCTATTCATGGACGGCGCACGGCCGCTACCCGACGAACACCCCCGGCTGGTGGGGCGGCGCGCACCCCTTCACGCTGCTCGACTACTCCGTCGTCCATAACGGCGAGATTTCCTCCTACGACGCGAACAGACGCTTTATCGAGATGTTCGGCTATAAATGCACGCTCCAGACCGACACGGAGGTCATCACATCTATAATGGACTACCTCGAGAGGCGGCAGGGGCTTACGCTCGAGGAGGCGGCGAGCGTCGTCGCGGCGCCGTTCTGGAGCACGCTCGAGAGCGGTAAGGACGACGAGACAAAGAAGGAGCAGGCGTATCTGAGGACGGTCTTCCCGAGCCTTCTCGTGACGGGGCCGTTTTCCATCGTCCTCGGCTTCACCGGCGGGCTCATGGCCCTCAACGACAGGCTGAAGCTCCGCTCGATGGTCGTCGGCGAGAAGGACGACCGCGTCTTCATCGCGAGCGAAGAGGCCGCCATCCGCGCCATGGAGCCCGACGCAGAGAACGTCTGGGCGCCGGCCGGCGGAGAGCCGGTCGTCGTAAGAGTGAAAGAAGGTGCTTATTGATGGGCGTCGATTTTATATATCCGGAATTCGAGGTCGTACGAAACGAAAACCGCTGCGTCGCCTGCCGCGTCTGCGAGCGCCAGTGCGCCAACGAGGTGCATCGCTACAGCGAAGAGCGCGGGATGATGGTCAGCGACGAGACCAAGTGCGTCAACTGCCAGCGCTGCGTCGCCCTCTGCCCGACGAGGGCGCTGAAGATAGTCAAGAGCGACTGCGTCCTGCGCGAAAACGGCAACTGGCAGAACGACACCATCAGGGAGATATACAAGCAGGCCGCGAGCGGCGGCGTACTGCTCTCTTCCATGGGAGCGCCGAAGCCCCTCCCCGTCTACTGGGACAAGATACTCATAAACGCCTCTCAGGTCACGAACCCCTCCATCGACCCGCTCCGCGAGCCGATGGAGACGCGCGTCTTCCTCGGGAAGAAGCCCGAGAAGATAAAGCGCGACGCGGACGGCAAGATAGTCTGCGAGCTCCCGCCGCAGATCGAGCTCTCGATGCCGGTCATGTTCTCCGCCATGAGCTACGGCTCGATAAGCTACAACGCGCACGCCTCGCTCGCCCGCGCGGCGACGAAGCTCGGCATACTCTACAACACCGGCGAGGGCGGACTGCACGAGGACTTCTATCAATACGGCGCGAACACCGTCGTGCAGGTCGCGAGCGGCCGCTTCGGCGTCCACGAGGACTACCTCGAGGCGGGCGCCGCCATCGAGATAAAGATGGGCCAGGGCGCGAAGCCCGGCATAGGCGGACACCTCCCGGGCGAGAAGATAGTCGGCGACGTCTCGCGCACGAGGATGATCCCCGAGGGCTCGGACGCCATCTCCCCCGCCCCGCACCACGACATCTACTCCATCGAGGACCTGCGGCAGCTCGTTTTCTCCCTGAAAGAAGCGACGGAGTACCGCAAGCCCGTCATAGTCAAGGTCGCCGCCGTCCACAACATAGCCGCCATAGCGAGCGGCATCGCGCGAAGCGGCGCCGACATCATCGCCATCGACGGCTACAGAGGCGGCACCGGCGCCGCGCCGACCCGCATACGCGACAACGTCGGCATCCCCATCGAGCTCGCGCTCGCCGCCGTCGACAGCCGTCTGCGCGACGAGGGC
>JAFZAM010000103.1 GCA_017557265.1 Oscillospiraceae bacterium
CTCCTGCAGAGCGGTCTTGTAGTCCGTGAGCTCGGTCGGCTTCTCGGCGAGGATGAAGTCCCTGACGAAGCGGCCCGCCTGCTCCATGCCTCCGTCGAGATATATCGCGGCGAGAAGAGCCTCCACGGCGTCGGCAAGGATTGACTTGCGCTCGCGGCCGCCGTTTTGCTCCTCGCCCTTTCCGAGCAGGAGCACCTCCCCGAGGCCGAGCGCCTCCGCCGTCGCGGCAAGGCTGTGCTCGCAGACGAGCTCGGCGCGGATGCGCGTCATCTCGCCCTCGGGCTTCGACGGATACTTCTCAAAGAGATATTCCGCGCTGACGAAGCCGAGCACGGAATCGCCGAGGAACTCGAGGCGCTCGTTGGACCAGATGCGGGTCTTGCCGCGCTCGTTGGCGTACGAGCTGTGCGTGAGCGCGTTCTCCAGGAGCTTTTCGTCGCGGAAAACGTAGCATATTTTGTTTTGAAGCTCTTTTACGTCCATGTCGCTCCTCGCTAAAAAGACGGGACCCGCCGCGCTGCCGCGGACAGGGCCCCTCGCCTTCGCGGCCGGGGCCGCGCTTTACTCTATGATGCCGGAGATGTATCTTACGACGTCGCCGACCGTGACGAGCTTCTGGATATCCTCCTCGCCTATCTCGGGAAGCCCGAACTCCTCCTCGACGGCCATCGTGAGCTCGACCAGATCGAGGGAATCGGCGCCGAGATCCTCAATGAACTGAGTGTCCATGGTTATGTTTTCCTCGTCGGTCACAAACTGCTCGGCGAGCATCTTCTGAAGCTTTTCGAAAATCATTTCAGGTCACCTCGTGTTAAGTATTACCGGATATATCGTATGCATGAAAGCGCGGATTGTCAATCGGAATTTCTCACTTTTCGTCGGTGAGATAGGACGTTATCTCGCCGATGAGGCCGCCGTCGACGGCCTTTCTGGCCTGACCGATGGCGTTCTTTATCGCGTCGGCGTTGGAGGCGCCGTGCGCCTTTATGACGGGCTTGGCGACTCCGAGGAGGATGCTGCCGCCTATCTCCGAGTAGTCGAGGCTGCCCCTGAGCTCCCCGAGGTCCTTCTTAAGGAGCGCCGCGGCGAGCTTGGTCCTGAAGTTTTTCAGGAACATGCGCTTTATCGCGTGGCCCATGAAGACGCCCGCGCCCTCGAAGCTCTTTATCATGACGTTGCCGCTCCAGCCGTCGGTGACGATGACGTCAGCCGCGCCCTGCAGCACTTCCCTCGCCTCGACGTTGCCGACGAAGTCGAGCTCGCTTTTAGAGCCGAGCTCGGTGAGCGCGGCGTAGGCCTCCTTGTGGAGCGGGTCGCCCTTGGTGGACTCGGTGCCGATATTGAGCAGCGCGACTCTGGGGTTCATGCGGCCGAAGACGCTCTTGGCGTAGGCCGCGCCCATGAACGCGAACTGCGTAAGGTATTCGACGGTGTTCTCGACGTTGGCGCCGCAGTCAATGACTATGCAGCCCTTGCCGTCCTCGGTCGGGAGAACGGGCGCGAGAGCGGCGCGTCTGATGCCGCGGATGCGCTTGAGGATGAGAGTCGCGCCGGAGAGCAGAGCTCCCGTGCTGCCGGCGGAGACGAGCGCGTCGCCCGTGCCGTCCTTGAGCAGGTCGAGGCCGACGGCCATCGAGGACTCACGCTTCTCGCGGAGAATGGCGGTGGGCTCGTCCTCCATGGAGATGACCTGGGAGGTGTGAGCTATTTCGATGCCCTTGGGCAGGTTGTTCATTCCGAGCGACTGGATGCAACGGAGGATCTCCTCGCCTATCCCGACGAGGATTACATCCGTATCGAACTCCTCGACGGCCTTCAGCGCGCCCTTGACTATCTCCATGGGGGCGTTGTCCCCGCCCATGGCGTCTACGACGATCTTCATTCTATCTCCCTTCCCTGTCCCGTGCCGCGAGAACGTCGATGATATCGAGCGCGCGGCGCGACAGTTCCATGTTCTTGTTGCGTTTGCCCCTGACTCTGCGGTCGAGCGGAGTGATGATGCCGAAATTTACGTTCATGGGCTGGAAATTGCCCACGCTGCCGCCCGAGACGTACGCCGCGAGAGCGCCCGTCGCGGTCATGGCGGTAAAGTCGAGCGGCTCGAGCCCCGCGAGACGGCGCGCCGTCTGTATGCCGACGAGCATGCCGGAGGCCGCGGATTCGACATAGCCCTCGACACCGGTCATCTGGCCGGCAAAGGAGAGCCGCGGCATGCTCTTGAGCCTGTACTGGGAATCGAGCAGCTTCGGCGAATCTATGTAGGTGTTTCTGTGCATGACGCCGTATCGGACGAACTCGGCGTTTCTGAGCGCGGGTATCATCGAAAAGACGCGCTTTTGCTCGCCGAAGGTCAGATGCGTCTGGAAGCCGACGATGTTGTAGAGCGTGCCCTCGGCGTTGTCCTGCCGGAGCTGGACGACGGCGTAGCACTCGCGGCCGGTCCTCGGGTCGCGCAGGCCTATGGGCTTGAGCGGGCCGTAGCGCAGGGTGTCCTCGCCGCGGCGGGCCATGACCTCGACGGGCATGCAGCCCTCGAAGACGGCCCCGTCGTCGAAGCCGTGCACCTCAGCCTGCTTCGCCTCGCGCAGCTCGGCGACGAAGCGCAGGTACTCGTCCTTTTCCATGGGGCAGTTTACATAATCCGCGTTCCCTCTGTCGTAGCGGGAGGCGAAAAACGCGCTTTCCATGTCCACGCTCTCGAGCGTGACTATGGGAGCGGCGGCGTCGTAGAAATTAAGGCGCGAGGTCTCGGGAAAGAGCGCGGCTATCGCGTCTCCGAGCGCGTCGGAGGTCAGCGGCCCCGTCGCTATGACGGTCTCGCCCTCGGGGATCTCCGTGACCTCGCCGGGGACGTACTCGACGTTGGGGAGCGCGAGCAGGCGCTCGGTCACGAGCTTGGAAAAGCCGACTCGGTCGACGGCGAGCGCGCCTCCGGCCTCGACGCGGGTCGCGTCGGCGCAGGAGACTATGAGACCGCCGAAGCGGCGCATCTCCTCCTTGAGCAGCCCGACGGCGTTCGTGAGGTCGTTGCTGCGAAGGGAGTTCGAGCAGACGAGCTCGGCGAAGGTGTCGGAGACGTGGGCGGGGGTCTTCTTTCCCGGCTTCATCTCGAGAAGCCTGACGCTCACGCCGCGCTTGGCGAGCTGCCACGCGGCCTCGCTGCCCGCGAGACCGGCGCCGACTACCGTGACGTCAGCCATTTTTGGCCGTTTTGCGCGCGGCGGGCTTCTTCTCCGACTCGGAGGAGGCTCCGCTCTTGCGCTTGTAGCCGCGCTTGTCCTCGGGGACGAAATTCTTGCATTCGGGGTTTATGCAGAAGGGCTTGTTGTAGCCTCTGCCGGAGCGCTTGAACATCGTCAGGCCGCATTCCGTGCAGGTATTGGCGACGGGCACGTCCCACGTCAGGAAATCGCAGCCGTGGTTTAGCATCTCGCAGGCGTAGTAGGGGTTGCCGTTTTTCGACTGGCGCTTGAGCATGCGCGCGCCGCACTTCGGGCACTTGCCCGGCATCTCGACGACGAGAGGCTTTGTGAACTTGCACTCGGGGAAGCCCGGGCAGGCCAGAAACTTGCCGAAGCGGCCGGTCTTGACGACCATCTTGCGGCCGCACTCGTCGCATATTTCGTCCGTCTCCTCGGCGGGTACCTTTATGCGCACGCCCTTGAGCGTCGACTCGGCCTCGCCGAGCGACTCGTCGAAGCCCTCGTAGAAGTCGCGGATGACCTGCTTCCACTGCTTCTCTCCGTCGCCGACCTCGTCGAGAGACTGCTCCATACGAGCGGTGAATTTAAGATCGACTATATCGGGGAATTTCTCCATGAGCAGGGTGTTCACGGCCTCGCCGAGCGCGGTCGGGCGGAGGGTCTTGCCCTCCTTGGCGACGTACTCGCGCTCGAGGATGGTGGACATGGTCGGAGCGTAGGTGCTCGGGCGGCCTATCCCCTTCTCCTCCATGGCGCGGATGAGCGTGTCCTCGGTATAGCGGGAGGGAGGCTGCGTGAACTTCTGCTCGGTCTTTATCTCGACGAGGCTGACCTCCTCGCCCTCGGAAAGGGCGGGCAGGGCCTGCTTGCTCTTGACCTCGTCGTCGCGGGCGTCGTCGTAGAGGACGGTAAAGCCCGGGAACTTGACGCTCGAATGCGTCGCGCGGAAAACGTAGCCCGCGCTCGTGACGTCTATGGTCACGGTGTCGTTGACGCAGTTGGCCATCTGGCTGGCCATGAAGCGGCTCCAGATGAGCTTGTAGAGGCGGTACTGCTCGTTGGTGAGGTACTGCTTGATGCTCTCGGGGACGAGGCCGACGTCGGACGGGCGTATCGCCTCGTGCGCGTCCTGAGCGCCGGCTCTGGCCTTGAATACGCGCGCGGTCTTGGGATAGTACTCGGGGCCGTACTTGGCTACGATGTACTTCTTGGCGGCGTCCTGCGCCTCCTTGGAGACGCGAAGGGAGTCCGTTCTCATATAGGTTATGAGGCCGACGGAGCCGAGCTCGCCGAGCTCTATGCCCTCATAGAGCTTCTGGGCGACGGACATCGTCCTCTTCGGGGCCATGTTGAGCTTGCGGGAGGCGTCCTGCTGGAGGGTCGAGGTTATGAACGGGCCGAAGGGTCCGCGGGACTTGTCGGCGCGCTTGACGCCCGTTATCACGAACGGCGCGGCGGAGACGGCGGCCCTGACCTTCTCGACCTCCTCGGCGCTGTGCAGCTCCAGCTTGCCCTTCTCGGTCCCGGTCAGGCGCGCTGTGAAGCGGCCCTTTTTGTCCCGGCATTCAAGCTCCGCGTCGAAGGGCCAGTATTCCTCGGGGACGAAGGAGCGTATCTCGTTTTCCCTGTCTACGACCATCCTCGTCGCGACGGACTGGACGCGCCCTGCGGAAAGGCCGCGTCGTATCGTCCGCCAGAGCAGCGGGCTGAGCTTGTAGCCGACTATCCTGTCGAGCACGCGGCGGGCCTGCTGCGCGTCGACGAGGTTCATGTCTATCTGCCGCGGGGCGGCGATGGAATCGTTGACGACCTTCTTGGTTATCTCGTTGAACGTGACGCGGCAGGCCTTCTTGTCGCTGAGCGAAAGAAGCTCCTTGAGGTGCCACGAGATGGCCTCTCCCTCGCGGTCCGGGTCGGTCGCGAGATAGACCTTATCGGCATCGGCGGCGCGCTTCCTGAGGGAGGCTATCGTCTCCTCGCGGCCGGGAATGGGCTTGTACTCGGGCTCGAAATCGTGCTCGATGTCGACTCCGAGCGTGCTCTTGGGCAGATCGCGCAGATGGCCCATCGAGCTCGTCACGGCGTACTTGTCGCCGAGATACTTCTCTATCGTTTTTGCCTTAGCCGGAGACTCGACTATCACAAGGCTCTTTTTTGCCATAGGTAGTTTCCTCAACTTAAATAGATATCGTGCGCGTCAGATCATGCCGCGCGAGGTCGGCCCGTATCTGCTGTCGTCGCCCGAGAGGACGTACCCGCCTATCTCGAGCATCGTCAGGGCCGCAAGAACGTCCTGCATCTGCATTTCCAGCTCCGCAGAGAGCTCCGCCGCGGACTTTCGCCCGGAGTTCAGCGCCGTAAGGACCCTGCTCTCGGCGTCTGAAAACGCGCCCAGTTTTTCTTTTAAGTCAATATATTCTATGCCGTTTTGCTTGTCAACCTCTTTTTTTGAGGCTTTTTGTCGGCTCTCCGGGCCCTCAGCGCTCCCGGAAGCCGGTCCTCCGCGGCTCGTGAGGGCGAGCTCGGCGGGCAGCGAGGCGTTCACGGACTCGATGACGTCGTCCGGCTCAAGGGCTATCACGGCCCCGTCGCGAAGCAGCGCGTTCGAGCCGCGGAAGTTCGGATCGTCGATGCGTCCGGGGACGGCGAAAACGTCCCTTCCCTCCTCGAGGGCGCGCGCGGCGGTTATGAGCGAGCCGCTCTTCATGGGGGCTTCGATAACGAGCACGGCGCGCGAAAGGCCGGCTATTATCCTGTTTCTCGCGGGGAAGCTCCCGCGGGTCGACGGCGTCCCGGGCGGGTACTCGCTGACGAGGGCGCCGTGCTGCGCCGCCTCTCTGTGAAGCGGGGCGTTCCACGTCGGGAAGGCTCTGTCGACGCCGGTGCCGAGCACGCCGACGACCGTTCCCTTCGCCTTTATCGCCGCGCTTATCGCGGCGCTGTCTATGCCCTCGGCGAGGCCGCTTATAACTACGGCTCCCGCGTCCGCGAGCTCCGCGCCGAAGCGGGAGGCGCAGTCGAGCCCGTATTTGGAGGCGCGGCGCGTGCCGACGACGGCAAGGCCTATCCTTCTGTCGAGGTCTGGCAGCTCGCCGCGCACGTAGAGGACGCAGGGCGGGTCGTATATGGTCCTGAGCCACGTCGGATAGTCGGGGTCGTCGACGGGAAGTATGCGCACCTCGCGCATTCGGCATTCCTCGGCTATCTCCTCTGCCCTTTTAAGGCTCTTGTCGGAGAGCGCCTTTATCTCGGCCTTCGTCGCGCCCTCGACCTCCTCGAGCTCGCGGCGGCCCGCGTCGTAGAGCTCGGTCACGGTGTTGAAGGCGCGCAGGTATTTGAGCATCGTCACGCTGCCGACGCCCTTGAGAGAGCTCAGCCAGAGCCAGTGGAGCTTTTCGTCCATCTCAGCGCTCCTTTCCGAAGAGCTCCCAGAGCGCGACCGCGGCGGCCGCGGCGGCGTTGAGGGATTCCGTTTCCCCGCGCATGGGGATCACGAGCTTTTTCGGGCAGAGCGCGACAAGGCCGTCCGAGAGGCCGTGCCCCTCGTTGCCGACGGCGAGCGCGGTGCGCGGCGCGCGCTCAAAGCTTCTTATATCGGCCGCGTCGTCGGAGAG
>JAFZAM010000104.1 GCA_017557265.1 Oscillospiraceae bacterium
CCCGAAGCGGAGCTCCGCCCCCGGCGCGACGGCCGTGAGGCGCCCCTCGGGGCACTTTTTGCATATCTCCGAAGCCGTCCCGCCGCTCGCAAAGACGTTCGCGGAGGTCCGCTTGAGCAGTATGGGCAGGCCGGCCGTGTGGTCCGTATGCCCGTGCGTGACGAGCACGGCTGAGAGCTCCGCGGGCTTCATGCCGAGCGCGGCGAGTCCCTCCGTTATGCGCGTCGCGGATATACCCGCGTCTATGAGCAGGCGCGTGTCGCCGTTCCAGACGAGGGCGCTGTTGCCTCCCGAGCCGGAGGCGAAGGTCATAAACTTCATAGCCTTTACATACCAAAGGGGAGGCCCGGCCTCCCCTCTTTTCTCAAACCGCCGCGGCCTTGCCCGGCTGCGGTTCCGTTTCCGAGGTCTCTATGATCTCGGCCCCGACTCCCCGGAGCTTCTCGACGATGTTCTCGTAGCCCCGTTCTATGTGGTAGACGTCCTCGACGACGGTCGTCCCTCTCGCGCAGAGCCCCGCGATGACCATCGCGGCTCCGGCGCGCAGGTCGCAGGCCTTGACGGCCGCGCCCGTGAGGTACTCGACGCCGTCTATGGAGGCGGTCTTGCCCTCGACCTTGACTCTCGCGCCCATGCGCTTGAGCTCGTCAAGATACTTGAAGCGGTTGTCCCAGACGTCCTCGGTGATGTGGCTGACGCCGCGGGCGACGCTCATCAGCACGCCCATCTGCGGCTGCATGTCCGTCGGGAATCCGGGATACGGCATCGTCTTGACGTTCGCGCGGCGAAGGGCCTTGTCCCTGCGGACGAGGACCATGTCGCCCCTGTTTTCGATATACACGCCCATCTCGACGAGCTTGGCCGTGATGCAGTCGAGGTGCTTGGGGATGACGTTCTTTATGAGCACCTCGCCGCCCGCCGCGGCGGCGGCGGCCATATACGTCCCCGCCTCGATCTGGTCGGGGATTATCGAATACGTCCCGCCCGAGAGCGAGGAGACGCCGTTTATCTTGATGACGCTCGTGCCGGCGCCGCGGATGTCGGCGCCCATGGAGTTGAGGAAGTTCGCGAGGTCGACTATATGCGGCTCGCGCGCGGCGTTCTCGATGACGGTCCTGCCCTTGGCGAGGACGGCGGCTATCATGATGTTCATCGTCGCGCCGACGGAGACGACGTCGAGATAGACGGTCGCGCCGTGGAGCCCGCCCTCGGTCTCGGACCTTATAAGGCCGCCGGATATCTCCGTATCCGCGCCCATGGCGGAAAAGCCCTTGAGGTGCTGGTCTATCGGGCGGACGCCGAAGTCGCAGCCGCCGGGCATGGTGACGGTCGCCTCGCCGAAGCGGCCGAGCATAGCCCCGAGCAGATAATACGAGGCTCGTATCTTCCGCATGAGGTCGAACCGACCCTTGCGGAACGTCGCTCCGGAGCAGTCTATCTCCATGGTTGTGCGGTTTATCGTCTTTATGCGCGCTCCGAGACTCTCGAGGATGCTCAGAAAGAGAGTCACGTCGCTTATCTGGGGGATGTTCTCGATGCGGCATACGCCGTCGACGAGCAGGGCGGCGGGGATTATCGCCACGGCCGCGTTCTTCGCGCCGGATATCTCTATCTCGCCGAAGAGCGGCTTTTCCCCCTTGATGACGTACTTATCCATAATGACCTCTCAAAAACGGCGGGTTTTTCCGGTTTTCGCGCCGTTCGGTAACTAACATTATACACATTTGCGGTTATTTTGTAAAGTATAAGTTTTATGTAAACGGGAATTTCTTCCGTCAGGGACGGATGACTTCCCCGTCGACGGCGCTTATATAGACCTCGCCGCCGTCGGAGGTTATCCTCCAGACGGGCTCGAGCGAGCCCGCGGACGCGGCGTATTCGAAGACGTAGCCCTGCGTCACGCCGAGCACCTGCTTGACGACGCTGCCGTCCTCGCTGACGGCGCGGAGATATATCATCAGCGCCGTATACGCCGAGACGCTCCCCTCCTCGCCCTCGGCCGGGTCGCCGGTCAGCCTTCTGCCCTCGACGACTATGCCCTCGTCGGCGGCGGTCGCGGTCAGGACGCAGTTGAACACCCGCGCCCCGCCGACGCTGCAGACGAGCTTTCCGTCTTCGAGTTCGAAGCCGGACTTGCCGAGCAGGGACGCGACGTAGTCCCCGGCGCGCATCGAGGCGGAGAGGGCGGATTTATCGTATATGACGGCGTCCATCTCGCCGCCGGAGCGGAAGGTCGCCCTCCCGCGCTCCGTCTCGTAGGAAAAGATGCCGCCGCCCTGGTCGACGGGCTCGGCCTCGCCGATGAGCGCAGCCGCGAAGGCCTTTTCCATGGCCGCGTCGCGCACGACGGAGCAGCGGCTCGCCGCCTTCGCGCGGGGGATGAGCTCGGGCGGTATCTCTATGCCGGAGGCGCGCATGACCTCGGCGAGCTCCTCGCGCTCGCGGGCCTCCATGCCGCGCGACTGCGCGCGCCCGGCGATAAGTATGCCCGCGAAGAAGATATTGACCGTCAGCAGTATGAGGATGACGATGGTTTCTTTTTTCATATCGATTAGGCTTTAAAGTCGAACACTGTTTCGGGGTCTACCTTCTGCCCGGCGGCATTGGTGAGGGTGAAATGGAGGTGCGG
>JAFZAM010000105.1 GCA_017557265.1 Oscillospiraceae bacterium
CGGCCTCTGGCGTAGGGCCGGTCGTCCACGCGGGACTCGCCGCCCCTGAGGGGCTTGACCGTCTCGGGCTGCTGCGCGGCGGCCCAGTCGGCGGCCTTCTGGATGCTCTCCTGCTTATCCTGCTTCTGGAGCTTGCGGCGGGACGTGTTGGGATTGACCGTCGTCGCGTTCTCTGCGCGAAGGCGCTCCGTCTCGGCTCGCTTGGCCTCGATGTCGGCCTCCTTCTCCTTCTGGCGGGCGATCTTTTCGGCGTCCTCGCGGTTGAGGACCTTGGTATAGTGCTTGGTCAGTATGATCTCCTGGATGATGGAGAAGACGCTGCCGGCTATCCAGTATATGCCCATGCAGGCGGGCATGACGAAGCCTATCCAGAGGGACATGACGGGCATGAGCAGCTGCATGGTCTTGCCGGTGCCGCCGGAGGCGGCGTCGGCGGTGGGACTCATCTTCGAGGTTATCTTCATGCTCAGCCACGCGAGGACGGCGGAGACTATCGGGATGAGGAACAGCCCGACGACGGGCCACGCGTCCTTGGGGGCCCAGCTGTCCATGGACAGGAAGAACTTCCAGTTCGGGGTCTCTCCGAGGTTGAGCCCGAGGAAGCTGAAATCGATATCCTTCAGGACGGGAAGCTTCCCGACCGCGTCGGTTATCGTCCGGGAATTCTCGCTGACGTAGTTGGACACGGCGTCGAAATTGTTGTGGAGCACGTTCGCGTAGACGATCTGCTCGTAGCCCGCTCTGCCGGTGGACTCAAAGCCGAGGCCGAGCGCGGGGAAGATCGTCTCCTTGAAATACGTCCACTGATCGGCCGTGAACCGCATCAGTCTCGTAAAAGGCAGCCTTATGCAGCTGTACAGGATTATCAGGATGGGGAACGGGATCAGCGACCAGAAGCACCCGCTGAGGGGCTTTATGCCCTCCTCTTTATAGAGCTTGGCCATCTCCTCGTTCATCTTGCGCTTGTCGTCGCCGTACTTCTTCTCGAGCTCCTTCATGCGGGGCTGGAAGCGCGTCGACTTCATCATGCTCTTCTTGCTCTTCATGGAGAAGGGCAGGAGAATGAGCTTGACGATGAGGGCGAAGAGGATGATCGCGATGCCGTAGTTCTTGACGATGCTGTACAGCGTCATCAGCAGCCAGCTGAACGGGACGTAAATAAAGTCCATTTATTATTCCTTTCGCTGACTTGCGGCCGGTTCCTCCGGCCTCAGGGGACGGGATCGTACCCGCCCTTATGGAACGGATGGCATTTCAGGAAGCGGCGCAGCGCGAGCCACGAGCCCTTGAGCGCGCCGTACTTTTCCAATGCCTCGAGCGCGTACTCCGAGCAGGTCGGTATGAACCGGCAGCACGGAGGCCTGAGCGGCGAGATGTTTTTCCGATAAAACAGCACGAGGCGGGTAAGCAGCTTTTTCATGTTGCCTCCCGCATCAGTCCCAATGTTTGCGCGCAGAGGAGCATGTCGTCCCTCAGCGTCCGATAATCGGCGCCGGCCGCGCGGCCGCGCGCCACGATAACGATATCCCAGCCCCGCAGGAACCCGCCCTCGGCGAGTCTGTAAGCCTCGCGCAGGCGGCGGCGGATCGAATTGCGCACGACGGCCTTCCCGACCTTCGTGCCCACGGTTATCCCGAGCCTGTTGCGCTCGGAGCCGTTGCGGCGGCAGTATACGGCGACGTAGCGCCCCGCCGCGCTCCTTCCTCGCGAATAGGCCCTTCTGAAATCACTGTTCCTTTTCAGGGACTGGGAAAATATCACGGAAAAACACCCGAGCCTTTTTTACCAGGTGAGTCTTGCGCGGCCCTTCGCTCTGCGTCTGGCGAGCACCTTGCGGCCGTTCTTCGTGGACATCCTCTTGCGGAATCCGTGCTCCTTGGAGCGCTGTCTCTTCTTGGGCTGGTAGGTCCTGAGCATTTTCGTGGCACCTCCTGTGATAATACTCAACAGCGGCTATGCCGCAGTAGTTGGTCGTGTCCTCGCGGCGCGCCGGGATAAAGACCCGGCACGCACCGCGTTTTTGTATTTTACATTATATGTGTTCCGGCTGTCAACTGTTTTTCGCGCCGGGTCACTGTTTTTTCAGGAGCTTCGTCCTCACGGCGAAGATGGCGATGACGATGAGCGTGATGATGATGGCCGGGAGCATGTACTGCGCGTTATAGACCAGCGAGTAGACCCAGACCCTCGTCATGGGCAGCGTCACGCCGTAAAAATCGAGGTCGCCCATGTATTCGCCCCAGATGAAAACGCCGCTGAAAACGAGGCAGACGTACCTCGCGAGGCAGCCGACGAGCGCGCCGAGGACGGGCCTTCTCGGGAAGAAGCCCGCGAGGCCGACGAGCATGTAGGCGACGAGGTAGTCCAGCAGCATCGACTGCCACGTTATCGAGAAGCCGCCGCCCTCGAAGAAGTCCACGATGCCGTATACGAGGGCCGCGCCGAGGCCCCATACGCCCCCGCGGCGCAGCGCGAAGACGATGAGCGGGACCATGACGAAGCTGATGCTGCCGCCGAAGCCGCCGGTCGGGATCTTTACGAAGCCGAGGATGAAAGCGAGCGCGACGCATACCGCGCCCTCGGTCAGGGCCGCGACCTTGCTGTGTTTCATGATTATCTCCTCCTGAACGAAAAATGGCGCGTTACCGCCGCGACCGACGATAATGCGCCATAAGACGAAACGTTCCTACGCCCGCATTACCGGGATCAGGTTCCGGGGTCCGCTTTCGCGTCTCAGCCTTCCGGCGCCCCCTTTAACTTGTACGATGATATTATACCGCCTTTCGCGGCTTGTCAATCTCTTTCTCTTTTCAGCCTGCGTATGTCGCGCCCCTTGAAGCGCACGACCGTGAACTCCCCGTCGAGCCGCGAGCATATCTGCCCGGTATAGCGGCGGCGCATCTCCTCCGGCGAGAGATTGGAGCTTATTATCATGCGGCGGCCGCGGAGCATGCGCGTGTTGATGAGGTCGTATAGCACGCTCTGGGTGAACGCCGTCGTCATCTCCGTCCCGAGATCGTCGAGTATGAGCAGATCGCAGGCCATGTAGCGGTCGAC
The DNA here is from genome assembly GCA_017557265.1 of Oscillospiraceae bacterium. Lineage (GTDB taxonomy): Bacteria > Bacillota > Clostridia > Oscillospirales > Oscillospiraceae > RGIG7949. The sequence goes on from JAFZAM010000105.1 coordinate 3,058, forward strand.
GTCCGCGTCGGCGTCCTCGTCCTGCTCGCGGGCGAACTTGCGCTTTTCGAAGCGCTCGAAGACGCTGATGGCCGTGTCGTAGACGACGGAATAGCCCTTTTCGGCGACCTCGCGCGCTATGCACGTCGAGAGGAAGGTCTTGCCGAGGCCGGGCCCGCCCGTGAAGAAGAGGCTGCTGCCGGCGCTGCCGAAGCGGCGCGCGTACTGCAGGCAGAGCTCGTAGACCATCTCCATGTGCTCGCGGTCAGCCGTCCCCAGCGGGCCGTACCACTCGGGATCGAAGCTGTCGAAGGTCTCCTCGCCGAGCTTTAAAAGCTGCGAGAGCTCCTTTCTCTGCTCGTCGCGCACGAGCTCCTCGAGGCAGGAGCACATCCTCCCGCCGGCGTAGCCCGTGTCGCCGCACTTTTCGCAGTAAGGCGAGATATCCGTCGCGTCTATGGCAAAGCCCGCCGCCGTGAGCAGCTCGGCGCGCTCGGCCTGAAGGGCGAGATTGCGCCCGGATATCGCCTCTATCGCGCGCTCGACGTCGGTCCCGCTCTGAAACGCCGCGGCGGCCGCGTCGACGACGCTCTTTGCCAGCTGTCTGTCTATCTCCGCGACGCGCGGGAGCCTCTCATAGAGACGCGCGCGGCGCGCGAGCTCCTCGTTTTCGCGCTTTGCGGCCCTCTGACGGAGCCGTTCCTCGGCGCGCGCGACCAGTTTTCCGTCCATGGTCTTCACCTGCGTCCCTCCCCGTCGGCTGCGAGCTTCCTGAGAAGCTTCTTCATGTCGGCCGAGTCGTCTCCGGCGGGCTCGGTCTTTCTCTGATCGAGCCGCTCGACGTCGGCGGGCGTCCTGATGCCCTTGTCATGCCAGCTCCTGAGGATCGAATTCATGTAGGGCCAGTTGAGCGCGCCCTTTTTCAGGACCGTCCTGTCGTAGGCCTCGAGGACGGTCTCGGGCTCGAAGCCCATCTCCGCCCACGCGGCGAGGTAGTTCTCCTCGCTCTTGCCGAGCTTCCTGTCGCCTATCCTGAGCGCGGCGGCGAGCCTGCCGACTCCGGTCCTGACGGCCTCGGCGCGCCTGAGCTTCTCCTCGGCGGCCTCGAGCGTGAATATCTCGTCGTCGGCCCACTGATACGCCGTCCTCTCGATGGCGCGCGCGCTCGGGAGCCTTCCGCGGCCGAGGCGGCGCTCCGTCTCCCTGACGCAGTGCGACGTCATCAGCACGATGACCTCCGGCGGCAGGCGCAGATAGTCGAAGGCGCAGAAGAAGGCCTGCAGCTCCGCGGGCGAAAGGGACTTGCC
>JAFZAM010000106.1 GCA_017557265.1 Oscillospiraceae bacterium
ATAGACCATCTTCGGATGGACCTTGACGGGCTTTTTCGCCACCCGGACGGGGATGCGGATCGCATTGTGCGCGTGTTCGTGCTCCTCGTGGTCGTGCCCGCAGGAGCATTCGCCGTGGTCGTGATCGTGGTGATGGTGGTTCGGGTCGGAGCAGTCGGGGTTGCCGCAGTCCCAGCTGACCTCGATATCCTGTCCCGCGAGCAAACCGCGCGCGAGCGCCTCGAGCCGCTGCTCGGCGACGGAGAGCGTCGAGCCGTAGGTTATCGAATCTATGCCGACGTCGAGCTCCGCGCCCTCGCCGGGCTCGCCCTTGGTCTGCACGCCGTAGCCCGTCGTGGAGAGCATGACGGCGTCGTCGCCGCGCTTTATATAGGCCTTGAGGTGGCCGATGATGACGTCGCTCGCCTCGGCCCAATCGCACTCGGCCTCCATGGCCTTCTCCAGCGCGGAGCGCAGCTCCCCGTAATCCGCCTCGACCTTGAACTGGGCCGAGACCACGCGCGCCTCGTCGTGCGTGCGGCCGCGCATTTCAAGCCTGATCATTCCAGACGCTCCCTTCCGCTATGCCGCGCCATATCTCCTCGTCCATCGGCCTGTTGCCGACGGTGCGGCGGAGCTCGGCGCTTTGATTTATCGTCCTTATATCCGCCTCGATCGACTCGAGCTGCTCCTCGTCGACGAGGTCGACCTTGTTGAGCAGTATCCAGTCGGCGCACTCGAGCTGGCACTCGATGAGCTCGCTCATGGCGCGGCGCAGGCGGCGCCACCTCTGCGCGTCGGCGAGGCAGAGCACGCCGACCTTGACCTTGAAGACGTGCTCGACGTTCTGCTTTATCTGCAGGGGGTACGCCACGCCCGTCGACTCGATGACGAGCCAGTCGGGGGCGAAGTTGTCCCTTATGTAGGCGATGTCGTTTATCAGGTCGGCTCCGCCGCTGCAGCAGGCGCAGCCCGCGAAGAGCTCGCGCACCTGCAGGCCCTGCGACTTTAGTATCTTGTCGTCGACGCCGACCTCGCCTATCTCGTTTTCGATTATCATGACCTTCGAGCCGCCCTCGCCGCGGGAGACGAGATACTGCGCAAGGCGCAGGAGTATGCTCGTCTTTCCCGAGCCGAGAAAGCCGCCGAGAAGCAGAACTCTCATCGCTTTCGCTCCTTAACTGTTATGGTGTTTAACTATTTTAAATAGTACGCCCGCAAAGCGGCAAAGTCAAGCGCGCGGACGTATTGAATTCGGCGCTCTGTGTGATATAATCATATTGTAAAAAAAGGAAAAACCCAACACCGGAAGGAGAATAAATATGAGCCAGATACTCAAGGATAAAGTCGCCATCGTCACGGGCTCGGGCCAGGGCGTCGGCCGCGCGGTCGCGCTCGGCTTTGCAAAGCTCGGGGCGAAGATCGTCACGAACAACCGCAAGCCCGGCAGCACGGGAAGCGCCATGGTCACAGACGCGCAGTTCGCCGCGCTCAGCGACGAGCGCAAGGAGTGGTACAAAAAGGCCGTCGCCGAGAACGAGGGCGACGCCGCGACCACTGCGCAGGCCATCCGCCTCGCGGGCGGCGAGGCCGTCCACTGCTTCGCGGACATCTCCAAGTTCGAGGACGCGGAGCGCCTCGTCAAGACCGCGATCGACGCCTACGGACGCATAGACATCGTCGTCAACGTCGCGGGCGCGTTCGGCTTTTCCAACATCGACGAGATAAGCGAGGAGCTCTGGGACAAAGTAAACTCCATCAAGCCCAAGGGCTACTTCAACGTCATCCGCTTCGCCGTCCCCTACATGAAAAAGCAGGGCGGCGGGCGCATCATAAACTGCACTTCCCGCGCCTACATGGGCGATATAATCAAGCACGCCGAGTACTGCGCGGCGAACGCGGGCGTCGTCGGCCTGACGAGGGCCGCGGCCATCGAGCTCTGGCCCTTCGGCATAACCTGCAACGCCTTCTCGCCCTTTGCCAAGACCCGCGCTGCCTACGAGATGGACGCGGTCTGCGCCGTCACGGAGGAGCCCATCCTCGCCACCGGGCGCAACATACCGCCGTCTTACGAGACGACTCCCCTGCCCGACGCGATCGTTCCGTTTCTCGCCTACCTCGCCTCCGACAAGGCGTCCGAGGTCTCCGGCAGCGTCTTCTCCCTCGCGGGAAACAAGATACAGCTGCACGCCGAGCCCGTCATCTGCAAGACGCTGCAGAAGGCCGGCTCCGAGTACTGGACCGTCGAGGAGATCGAGGCCGAGGCGAAGAAGAGCCTCTTCCAGGACTACAAGTCCATCGCCAAGCTGGGCTAAGCCTCAAAAGCGGCGAAAAGCTTTTCCCTGTCCAGACTGAACGCTCTGTTGAAGCGGCCGAGCTCAAGCGGCTCGGCCGCTCCTCTTTTTACGACGTTGACCTGCTCGACGCAGGTGAAGACTATCCTGTACCCGCGCTCGGCGAGGATCTGCTTCGCCTCGGGGCAGTACGCGCCGTAGGGATAGGCGTAGACCGGCGGGACGTACCCGCAGGCGGCGGAGAGCTTTTCCTCGGCCTTCTCGAGGTCGGCATTCAGCGCGGCGCGGTAGGCCGCGGCGTCCTCGCCCGCTTTCTTCATGAGGCCGTAGCGCGCCTCCGTTTTGTGCATGTCGAAGGAGTGGTTGGCTATCTCGACGCGGCCGGAGGCGGCTATCTCCGCGATGCGCGGCCAGCTCATGTAGGCGTAGGCCGGGTCGTCGTCGGGGTCTTCGGTATACTTGTCCGCCCACGCCGCGACCGGGGCCTGCACGGCCTTCATGCCGTACTTCTCCAGCAGCGGCAGGGCGTAACAGGCAAACGATTCGTGGCCGTCGTCGAAGGTCAGCATGACGGGCTTTTCGGGCAGCTCGCCCTCCCCGTCGAGCCAGCGGAGCAGGTCGTCCGCGCCGATGGCGGTATAGCCGAGCTCGCGCAGGCGTATAAGGTCGCCCTCGAGCGTCTCCGGGGTCACGACGTAGTCCCCGCAGCGGGCCTCGTCGGCGCATATATGATGGTACATTATGAGCGGGACGCGGACCTCCTCCGCGGGAGCGGCCGCGCGGCAGCTCCCCGCGAGCAATAATGATAAAGCAAGCATAAATATCCTCTTCACGGAAAAAACACCTTTCTCACTTCATGAAGCCTTCGATGATAGTGTGAAAAGTGTTTTTTCTTTTATTCTGTCAGTTTTTATTTCTTGAACTCGACGACCCGGAAGCCCACGCCGTCCTCGCTGAGATAAACGGCGCCGGGGAACGGCCCGTCGCCCTTTTGCGGCTCGAGCTTTCCGTCGCGGAAGAGCGCCGCGGCCTTTTTGAGCTTTTCGACGGTATCGCGGCCGCATACCGGCTGGCCGTGGGCGCAGAAGAACCTGTCGGCGCGCAGGGCGAGCAGCTTGTCCATGCTGGCGATGAACTCGTCCTCGTTCCTCTCGCCGGCTATGAAGAATATGGGATTTGCGGAGACCATGTCGCCGGTGAAGGCCAGCCCCGCCGCCTCGTCGTAGAGCGCTATGCTGCCGGGGGTGTGGCCGGGGATGTCGAGGACGCGGAGCACGCGGCCGCCGAGGTCGAACTCGAAGCCCTCGGAGACTCTGTTGACCTTCGCCTCGACGTTCTGGAGCTGCTCCTTCTCGCCGCACCAGACCTCGTCAAAATACTTCGCGCCGCCGGTGTGGTCGCCGTGTCCGTGCGTGAGGACGAGGCGCACGGGCTTGTCCGTCACGGTGCGGACGTTTTCGAGCACGTTGCCCTGCCCGACGCCCGCGTCTATGAGCAGCGCGCTCTCCTCGCCGACGACGAGAAACGCCGCGCTCATGCCGGGGTCTACCCTCCAGACGCCCTCTTCGAGCTTTACTGCGTTGTCCATTCCGTCTTCCTCCTTTATTTATTCAGGCCTGATCTCTGCACACGCCCGTATCGCGCGCGGCCTGAGCGACCGCCTTCGCGACCGCCTCG
>JAFZAM010000107.1 GCA_017557265.1 Oscillospiraceae bacterium
CGGCGCACCCCTTCGCCGCGCACGCGCTCGACACGCTCATAAAGCGCGGAGAGCTCAAGGTCCCCGTCGTCGCGCTCGTGACGGACTGGTGCGTGCAGCCCTTCATCGAGGACTCCACCTCGCTTTCCGCGATATGCTTCCCCTCCCCGCTGCTGCTCGGAGAGGCCGAGGCCAAGGGCGTGAAAAACGCCGTCGCGACGGGGCTTCCCGTCCGGCGGGAATTCCTCTCGTCCGTGCCCGCGCGCGAGGCCCGCGAGGCGCTCGGGCTCGATCCGGAGCGCGACACCGTCCTCGTCATGGGCGGCTCGATGGGCTACGGGAACATGGCCGCGACGGCGGAGGAGCTGCTCGCAGAAGGGATACAGACCGTCTGCGTCTGCGGCACGAACGAGGCGCTGAAAAAGCGCGTCGAGAGGCTCTCCGGCCCGCTCCTCACGTTCGGCTTCACGGACGAGGTCCCGCTCTGCATGGACGCGGCCGATCTCATCGTCACGAAGGCGGGCGGTCTCACCGTCGCGGAGCTCGTCGCCAAGCGCCTTCCCGCCGTCCTCTCGCCCTCCATTCCCGGGCAGGAGGAGCGAAACGGGGACTTTCTCGTCGCGCAGGGCGGGGCCGTCAGGCCCGCTCCCGGGCGCGTCGCGGCTGAGGCGGTCTCGCTGCTCGCGGACAAGTCCCGGCTCGCCGAAATGCGCGACGCCCTCGGCCTTCTCGCGACGCCGTCGGCGTGCGAGGAGATATGCGATCTCGCCCTTTCTCTCGCGGCGGCGCGGGACGCGCAAGCGAGGACGGTCTGAGCGGCTTTTATAATATATTTTTCTATTGACAATCGCCCGCGCTATGATAAAATTGAATCACCAAGTCAGAGTAGGCTTAGCGCATCAAGTGCCGCAGGGATGGGAAGTCGCCCGCGGACGAAAAACGCAGCCGCGTTTGTGTTGCTAAGCCGCGTCCGCTGACACGAACCGGATATGCGCTTTATGGCGTCTTTTCCCGTGTCGGCGCGGGGAAAGGCGTCTTTGTTTTTCCCCGCGGCTTCGATCAAAAAGAAACGAGGCGTTGAACATGAATTACGACGAATCCCTGCATTTCATCCTCGACACGCCCAATCCCGGCGCGGTCTGGGAGCGCAACGTCATGGAGAACCTGCTGGCGAAGCTCGGCGACCCGCAGGACAAGGTCCCGCACTACGTCCACGTCGCGGGCACGAACGGGAAAGGCTCCGCCTCCGCGTTCATGGCCTCCGTCCTGCGCAAGGCGGGCTACCGCACGGGGCTTTACACCTCGCCCTTCATCCAGAGATTCAACGAGCGCATCCAGGTCGACGGCGTACAGATACCCGACGACGAGCTCGCCGAGATAACGACCGAGATAGCCGCCGCGACCGACGAAATAATGGCAGAGGGCTTCCGCAGGCCGACGATATTCGAGCTCATCACGGCGCTCGGCTTCATGTGGTTTGCCCGCACCGAGTGCGACGTCGTCGTGCTCGAGGTCGGCATGGGCGGCAGGCTCGACGCGACCAACGTCATCAGGACGCCCGACGTCGCGCTCATCATGAACATCGGCTTCGATCACATGGAGTTCCTCGGCGACACGCTCGAGGCCATCGCCGGCGAGAAGGCCGGGATAATCAAGCCCGGCGGCGACGTCGTCGTCTACGGGCAGAGCGAGAGCGTCGAGAAGGTATTTGAGGACACCTGCCGCGAACGCGGCTGCCGCATGTTCCTCGCCGACTCCTCGCTCGCGACGATAACCTCCGTCGGCGTCGAGGGCACGCGCTTTGACTACAAGGACCGAAAGGACCTGTTCATATCTCTGCTCGGCAAGTATCAGATAGGCAACGTCACCGTCGCCATCGAGGGCTGCGACGTCCTGCGCGACAAGGGCTTCCACATAACCGAGGAAGACCTGCGCGACGGACTGCGCGACGCCTACTGGCCCGGCCGCATGGAGCTGCTGCGAAAGGACCCCGTCGTCATCGTCGACGGCGCGCACAATCCCCAGGGCGTCGAGGCGCTCTGCGAGAGCCTCGAGCAGCTCTTCCCCGGCGAGGTATTCACCTTCGTCCTCGGCGTGCTCGCCGACAAGGACTATTCCGGCGACATCGCCATCGCCGCGCCGCATGCGAAAAGGTTCTATACCGTCACCCCGCCGAGCTACCGCGCCCTCTCGGGCGAGGCGCTCGCGGACGAGATAAGAAAGCACGCCGACGTGCCCGTGACGGCCTGCGCCGACATTCCCGGCGCGCTTGACGCCGTCCTCGCCGAGGCGGCGTCGGACGACAGGATAGCCATTTTCGGCTCGCTCTATCAGGAATGCGTCGTACGCGCATATTTCGGGAGGGATACGTTTTGAAAAAACGCACTACGTTCGGAGAGGACATCCGCGTCCTCGGGCGCGTCAAGGTCCTGACCATCTGCGCCATGCTCGTCGCGATGGGCGTCGTCATCGGCATCCTCTGCAAGAACTTCCTCACCTTCGGCATCTACTACCGCTTCACGCTTGAAAACCTGCCCGTCTTCTTCGCGGCGATAGCCTTCGGCCCCTTCGCGGGCGCCGCCGTCGGCATCTGCGAGGACGTCGTGAGCTGCCTTTGCTCGACCAACCCCGCCGTCAACCCGATAATCACGGTCGGCGCGGCGGCCGTCGGCTTCTTCTCCGGCCTCATAAGCCATCACTTCTCCTTCAAGAGCGACAACCGGCGCATAGCCGTCTCGATAATCGCCGGCCATCTCATCGGCCAGGTCGCCATCAAGAGCATAGCCAAGATCGTCATGTTCGGCATGCCGTGGTGGGGCGTCTTCATCGGGCTCGGCTTCTCCGCCGTCGCGGGGACGATAGAGTTCATCGTCCTGCGCATGCTCTTTAAGAACTCCGCCATTCAGCAGGGCCTCAAGGGGATTTACAAGAAATGACGCCTCTGGAATACATCTCTCAGGATAAGTTTCAGGGCTTCAAGCCCGGACTGGAGAGGATGCGCGCCCTGCTGGACGGGCTCGGGAACCCCGAGACGAAGTTCCGCACCGTCCACGTCGCCGGCACCAACGGCAAGGGCAGCGTGGCCTCCTGCCTCGCCTCCGTGCTGACCGCCGCGGGGTACCGCACGGGGCTCTACACCTCGCCCTTCGTCGTCTGCTGGAACGAGCGCGTTCAGGTCTGCGGGGAGTACATCTCCGACGAAGACCTCGCGACCGCCGTCGAGGCGCTCCGCCCCGTCGCGGACGCGATGGAGGACGCGCCGAGCCAGTTCGAGCTTGAGACTGCCCTCGCCTTCTGGCACTTCGCCAAGGTCGGCTGCGACTTTGCCGTCGTCGAGGTCGGCATGGGCGGCGCGTGGGACGCGACGAACGTCATCCCCGCCCCGGAGGCGGCCGTCCTGTGCGCGATGGCGCTCGAGCACACCGCCGTCCTCGGCAAGACGCTGGACGCCATAGCCCGCGTCAAGGCCGGCATAATAAAGCCCGGCTGCGACGTCGTGAGCTACGCAAACGAGCCCGAGGCGGAGGCCGTCTTCGAGGAGGTAGCCGCGGAAAAAGGCTGCCGCGTGACTGTCCCCGACTTTTCGCGGCTGAACGTCCGCGAGGCCGCTCTCGACGGCGTCTCCTTCGACTTCGGCGCGAGAAAGGACCTCTTCATACCGCTCGCGGGCTCGTATCAGCCGAAGAACGCGGCGCTCGCGATAAAGACCGTCGACGTGCTGCGCGAGCGCGGGATATACATATCCGAGGACGCTCTGCGCGAGGGCCTCGGGAAGGTGCGCTGGCCGGGCCGCTTCGAGCTGCTGCGGCGCGACCCCGTCTTCATACTCGACGGGAGCCACAACCCGCAGGGCATGGGCGTCACTGTCGAGTCGATAAAGCTCCACTTCCCCGGAAAAAAGCTCTGGTTCCTCGTCGGCGTCATGGCCGACAAGGACGTCGCCTCGATAGCGAGGCTGCTCGGCCCTCTCGCCGCGGGCTTCGCC
>JAFZAM010000108.1 GCA_017557265.1 Oscillospiraceae bacterium
GAGCCCGTGACCTTCGAGCAGACCAACGCCGAGCAGCTGCACTGGGTCAAGCTCGACGTGACCGCACGAAACGCGCGGTATATCCGCGTGCGCGCGGAGACCCCGCCGCTTTATCTCGGCGAGATCGTCTGCTTCAACGTAAACGGCGAGCGGGTCGACCTCTATCCCGGCTCCGGCGGCAGGCTGCTGTCCGACGAGCAGGACACGTTCCCCGAGCACGTCAACTACCTCACCAACGCCTACTTCGACGAGATATACCACGTCCGCACGGCCTACGAGCACATCATCGAGATACAGCCCTACGAGCTCTCGCACCCGCCGCTCGGCAAGCTCATCATCGCGGCCGGCATAAAGATATTCGGTCTCAATCCCTTCGGCTGGCGCTTCATGGGGACGCTCTTCGGCGTGCTCATGCTGCCGCTGCTGTATATCCTCATCAAGAACATGTTCGGCAAGACCGTCGTCGCCGCGTGCGGGACGCTCGTCTTCGCCTTCGATTTCATGCACTTCGTGCAGACGAGGATCGCGACCATAGACACCTACGGCGTGTTCTTCATCCTGCTGATGTTCCTCTTCATGTACCGCTACTTCGCCCTGCCGCTCGACGCGCCGTTTAGAAAGACGCTCCGCCCGCTCATCGCCTGCGGGATAAGCTTCGGCCTCGGCGCCGCGAGCAAGTGGATAGTGTTCTACGGCGGAGCGGGACTTGCAGTGCTCTGGCTGATAAGGCAGATAGCCGTCGCCGTATATCTGCACAAGGAGAGAAAGCCCTTCGGGAAGTACCTCGCGCAGATAATAGGCGTGTCGGTCGTCTTCTTCATCATCATACCCGCGCTCATCTACGTCACGGCCTACGTGCCGTACGCGCACGCCGCGGACGCGGACGCGTACTCCGCAGAGCACTTCAAGATAGTCCTCGAAAACCAGAAGTTCATGTTCAGCTACCACAGCAAGCTCGTCGCGACGCATCCCTACAGCTCGCCGTGGTGGTCGTGGCTCGTCGACGGCAGACCGATACTCTACTATCTCGAGTACATGGAGGACGGAAAGCGCTCGGCCTTCGGCGCGTTCGGCAACCCGCTCGTCTGGTGGACGGGGCTGCTGGCGATCGTCGCGGCCGTCGTGAGCCTCATAAGGCGCAAGAGGGGAGAGGCGCTCTTTATCATCATCGCCTATCTCGCCCAGCTCCTGCCGTGGGTCTTCGTGACGCGCATCTGCTTTATCTACCACTATTTCCCGAGCGCGCTGTTCCTCGCGGTCGCGATATCGATGATGATGAACGATATCGTCGAGGCGCGCCACATACGCGGCAAGTGGGGCTGCACGGTCTTCGTCGCCTGCTGCGTCATACTGTTCCTGCTGTTTTATCCCGCGCTCACGGGAGTGCCCATAACGCCCGCCTACGGCGACGGCTGGCTCTCCTGGTTCGCCGGGGCGTATCCATTCTGATCGGAGCGGCTCATGAAGTATTACGACCAGCACGTTCACAGCTCAATATCCGACGACTGCGATACCCCGATGGCCGAGATGGCGCTCGCCGCCGCGGACGCGGGCCTTTCCGCCGTCACGTTCACCGACCACTGCGACATCGAGCACTACGTGACGGGCGAGATAGACCCCGGCTGCTACGACGGCGAGGCCCGCCGGGCGGTCTACGAGGACGCCCGCGAGAGGGCGGGGAGCCGCATAGAGACGCTTTTCGGCATAGAGATCGGCAGCGCCAACCACCACCCGGACGTCGCCGCGGAGATATGCTCGGACGGCTTCGACCTCGTCATCGCCTCCGTCCACAACCTCGCGGGGCTGCCCGATTTCTACACGCTCGGCCGCGAAGGCCGCCTCGACGACAGGGAGGAGGACGTCCGCCTGCTCCGGCGCTACGCCGAGGAGCACCTCGAGCTCGCGCGGCAGGGCGGCTTCGACGTCGTCGGCCATATAGGCTACCCCCTGCGCTATATCGAGCCGCGGGTGCCGGGGCTCAGCCTCGAGCCCTTCCGCGATATCTTCGCGGAGGCCCTGCGCGTCATGATCGAAAAGGGGATAGCGCTCGAACTCAACACGTCGTGTTTTCGTCAGGGCATGGTATGCACGCCGGAGCCGTGGCTCCTGCGGCTCTACCGCGACCTGGGAGGCGAGCTCGTGACGCTCGGCAGCGACGCCCACGAGCCCGGTCTCATCGGCGCGGGCTTCGACGAGGGCGCGGACATGCTCCGCGCGCACGGCTTCGAGCGCATAACAAGGTATATAGACAGAAAGCCCGAATTTGACGGGCTCTGATAAGGAGAGACGGAAATGATAGCAATTGCAAGCGACCACGCGGGACTGGAACTCAAAAAGGAGATAGCCGCCTATCTCGACGGGCGCGGCCTCGAGTACAAGGACTTCGGGACGTACACGCCCGAGAGCTGCGACTACCCCGTATCCGGCGCCGCCGCCGCGCGCGCCGTCGCCTCCGGGGAGTGCGACCGCGGCATCCTCGTCTGCGGGACGGGCATAGGCATCGCGCTCGCGGCCAACAAGATAAAGGGCATCCGCTGCGCCACCTGCGGGGACTGCTTCTCCGCCGAGATGACGAGGCGCCACAACGACGCGAACATGATAGCGCTCGGCGCGCGCGTCATAGGCGGCGGGCTCGCGCTCAAGATAGTCGAGATATTCCTCGACACGCCCTTCGAGGGCGGCCGCCACGCGCGCAGGGTCGGCCTCATCAGCGCTCTGGAGGACGAGGCATGAGAAAAGGCGCGGTCTACCACGGGCACAAGCCCCTGCGCTTTATCCTCAAGCTCATCGGCTGGATAGTCCTTATCGCGGTCGTGCTGGCGGTATTCATGTTCTTCTGGTTCAGGCGGTACATCGTCTATACCGAGGACGGCCTGCGCGTGCAGGTGCCGTATCTGGCCGAGACGATGACGGACTGACGCGCTCTCGAGGGAGGCAGACGATGGAAAACAAGACCAAGAGAAAGATAGTCGCCGCCGCGTGGCAGCTCTTTTACGAGCGCGGCTACGACTATACGACCGTGGACGAGATAATCGCGCGCTCGCAGACCTCGAAGGGCTCGTTTTACCACTACTTCGAGGGCAAGGACGCGCTGCTCGGCAGCCTCTCGATCATATTCGACGAGAAGTACGAGGAGCTCATGAAGACGCTCGACCCCGAGGAGAACGCCTTCGACAAGCTCATGTACTTAAACCGCGAGCTCTTCGCCATGATAGAAAACTCCGTCCCGCTCGAGCTGCTCGCGCGGCTCTATTCAACGCAGCTCGTGACGAAGGGCGAAAAGCACCTGCTCGACCGCAACAGGACGTACTACCGGCTGCTCCGGACGATAGTCTCCGAGGGGCAGCGCCGCGGCGAGCTGAGGGACGATCTGAGCGTCAACGACATAACGCGGCTCTACGCCATGTGCGAGCGCGCGCTGCTCTACGAGTGGTGCCTGAGCGGCGGGGAATACTCCCTTCGCGACCACGCGGAGAAGACGATGCCGCTGCTTTTGAGCGAGGTCCGAAAAAAGTTTTGATTTGGTTTCGGTAAATAGTACGGCTCAAAAACCGCATAAATAAAAGAAAAATCGAGAAAAACACAAACGCAGTATAGACTTTGGTCTATACTGCGTTCTCTATTGCGTTTTGAGCTTCGCCGTAGTATAGTGTTTGCATATAACTGGAGGGATATATATGAACGTGACCGAACTCATAGTCTTTATAGTCTATTTCATCATCGTCCTCATCGTCGGGCTTTACTTCTTCATAAAGACCCGCAACGGCGGCGAGAAGGAGTACTTCCTCGGCGGCCGCAAGATGGGCGGCCTCGTCTCCGCGCTGAGCGCGGGCGCGTCGGATATGAGCTCGTGGGTCCTCATGGGCCTGCCCGCCTCGATATTCACGGCCGGCCTCGGCGAGGTCTGGATCGCCATCGGCCTCGCGATAGGCACGATCCTGAGCTGGATACTCGTCGCGCCGCGTCTGCGCCGCTTCTCCATCGTCTCGGGCGACTCGATAACGCTCCCGCAGTATCTGACCAACCGCTTCAAGACGAGCAACAGAGCCCTGCAGATAATCTGCGCGGTCATCTTCATCTGCGCCTACGCCGTCTACGCCGCCTCGAGCATCAAGGCCTGCGGGACGCTCTTCAGCACGGTCATCCCGTCGCTCGATCCGCGCGTGGCTATGTACATAGCGGCCGCGATCATCATCGCCTATACGTTCCTCGGCGGCTTCAGCGCCGTCTGCTGGACCGACTTCTTCCAGGGTCTGCTCATGCTCGCCGCGCTCATGCTCGCGCCCATCATTGCGCTCTTTGCCATCAAGGGCGGCGAGGGAGCGCTCGCGGCCGGCGACCTCGCCGAGAACTACTGGAACATGCTCCCGAGCGGAAAGCTCGACTGGACGAGCATCTCCTCGATACTGACCGGCCTCGCGTGGGGCCTCGGCTACTTCGGCATGCCGCACATCATCATCCGCTACATGGCCATCAAGTCGCCCAAGGAGGTCAAGAAGTCCCGCGTCATCGGCTCTGTCTGGACGTGCCTCATCCTCGCCTTCGCGGTCGCGGTCGGCCTCGTCGGCAGGGTGCTCCTCGGCAACACGCTCTCCGACTCCTCGACGGTGTTCATCTCGATGGTGCGCATGCTGTTCCCGGCCGTCATCTCCGGCATACTGCTCTCGGCCATCCTCGCCGCCGCCATGAGCACGGCCGACTCGCAGCTCCTCGCCTCGGCTTCCGCCTTCGCGAGCGACGTCTACAAGCCCGTCTTCCGCAAGAACGCGGGCAACAAGGAAATGATCTGGATAGGCCGCGTCGTCGTCATCATCATCTCCATCGTCGCCGTCCTGATCGCCTCGAGCCCGAATTCCGGCAGCATCATGAGCCTCGTCTCGAACGCGTGGGGCGTCTTCGGCGCCGCGTTCGGCCCGGTCATCCTGCTGAGCCTCTTCTGGAAAAAGCTCTCCTTCGGCGGCACTATAGCCGGCATCGTCGTCGGCGCCGCCGTGGACATCCTGTGGCTCGCCTTCCTCGGGAGCACCGGCCTCTACGAGCTGCTGCCCGGCTTCGCGGCGGGTCTCGTCGCGGCGATAGTCGTCTCCCTCATCAAGGCTCCCTCCAAAGAGGTGCAGGCCCTGTTCGACGAGGCGAAGGCCTACGACAAATAAGCAAAAGCAAAAAAAGGACGGTATCTTTTCGATACCGTCCTTTTTTCATGCTTTTTTCAGGCCCAGACGAGCCAGATGAAGACCGCTCCGACGACGACCGCCACGAACGTGAAGGGCAGGCCGATGCGGAAGAAGTCTTTGTTCTTGACCTCGTAGCCCTCCTTGCGCAGGAGGCCGATGGCGGTGATGTTCGCCGAGGCGCCGAAGGGGGTGATGTTCCCGCCGAGCGTCGCGCCCGTCAGCAGGCCGAAGTAAAAGACGACGGGGTCTATGCCCTTCGAGGCCGCTATCGAGCTCACGACGGGGAGCATCGCGGCGACGTATGGAATGTTGTCGATAAACGCCGATAGTATGACGCTGACGCCGACTATCAGAACGTAGAGCAGGAGCAGGCTGCTGCCGCTCGCGAGCGAGAAGAGCTCGGCTATCTTGTCTATTATGCCGACCTCGGAGACCGCCGCGATGACTATGAACAGACCCGCCAGCATGAGCAGCGTCTGGTAGTCCATCTCGGAGGCGACGAGCTTGAGCGGGGCGAGGCTTTTGCGCTTTATCATCGCGCGCACGAGCCCTATGACGCAGAGCGCGACGCAGATGAGGCCGTTGGTGATGTGCGGCTTGTCGTGTATAAACGAGGCCGCTATGAGCAGCACCACGACGCCGACCATGAGGACGGTCGGGAAGTAGTCCGTGACCTCCGTCTCCCTGCCGCGCGGTATGGGCTCCTTCGCCTTGCGGAAGAGCCAGAGAAGGACGGGGATAGTCGCCAGCGCGCCGAGCTCGACCGCGAAGAATATCGAGGGCTTGCCGTGCCAGAATATAAACTGCGTGAAGTCCATGTTCGCGTAGCCGCCGAGCATGATGCTCGTCGTATCGCCGACGAGGGTGGCCGCGCCCTGCAGGTTGGAGGACACGCTTATCGAGATGAGCACGGGGACGGGGTTTATCTTCAGCTCCTTGGATATCGCCATGCCGACGGGCGCGAGCATCAGCAGCGTCGCGACGTTGTCGACGAAGGCGCTGATGAAGCCGGAAAAGAGCGAGAGCGCGATGACCGCCCAGCACGCGTTCGGGACGTGCCTGAGCAGCATCTGTCCCATGCGCTCGGGCATGCCGCTCTCTATAAAGAGCGAGACGATGCCCATCGTGCCGCCTATCATGAGGATGACGTTCCAGTCTATCGCCCTGAGCGCGCCGCCGGGGGAGAGCATCCCCGCGACGACGAGAACTATCGCGGCTCCGAGCGCGACGAACATCCTGTGCTTGGAGAAAATGAGCATCAGGACGTACATCGCTATGAAGATTATCAGCGTGAACAGCACCTGACTGTCCTCCTTTTATGATCCCGGGGCGCCGTATGCCCGGAAAGGGAAGTTACGGCCGGGCCGCGTAGCGTGGCTCGGCCGTAAGGCTCGATTTACTCTCTGTCTATGGGAAGTCCGGCCTTCTCGCGCTCGCGGATGGCGTCCTTGCGCGAGAAATTCAGGCGGCCGCGGTCGTCGGTGCCCATGCACTTGACCCAGGTCATGTCGCCGACGTTGAGCACGTCCTCGACCTTCTCGGTGCGCTTGAACTCGAGGTCCTTGATGTGGACCATGCCCTCCTTGCCGGGGACGAGCTCGACGAACGCGCCGATGGGGATGACCCTCGTGACCTTGCCGTAGTAGAGGGCGCCGGTCTCGGGGACGAAGACGATGTTCTCTATCATCTTGATGGCCTTGCGGCAGGCCTCGATGTCCTGAGAGCTGACGAAGATGCTGCCGTCGTCCTCGACGTCGACCTTCGCGCCGGACTCGGCGACGATCTTCTGGATGACCTTGCCGCCGGAGCCGATGACCTCGCGGATCTTGTCCACGTCGATCTTCATGGTGAGCATCTTCGGAGCGAACTCGGAGAGCTCCTTGCGCGGCTCGGCTATGGTCTTGAGCATGATCTCGTCGAGTATCTGGATGCGCGCCTCGTGGGTTATCTCGAGGGCGCTCTTGATGACGGGGTGGATGAGACCGTCGTTCTTGAGGTCCATCTGGATGGCGGTGATGCCCTTCTTCGTGCCGGCGACCTTGAAGTCCATCTCGCCGTGGAAGTCCTCGACGCCCTGGATGTCGATGAAGGTCGTCCAGTCGTCGCCCTCGGAGATGAGTCCGCAGGAGATACCGGCGACGGGGGCCTTGATGGGGACGCCCGCGTCCATAAGGGCGAGCGTGCTGCCGCAGACGGAGCCCTGCGAGGTGCTGCCGTTGGAGGAGAGGACCTCGGAGACTACGCGGATGGCGTAGGGGAACTCCTCGACCGGCGGGATGACGGGCTCGAGAGCCTTCTCGGCGAGAGCGCCGTGGCCTATCTCGCGGCGGCCGGGGCTGCGGCTTCCTCTGGCCTCACCGACGGAGAAGGAGGGGAAGTTGTACTGATGCATATAGCGCTTGGACTCCTCGGGCCATATGGTGTCGAGCTTCTGGGCGGCCGCGAGGGTGTCGAGCGTGGCGATGGAGAGGACCTGCGTCTCGCCGCGGGTGAAGAGGCCGCTGCCGTGGACGCGGGGGATGACGCCGACCTCGGCATCGAGGGGGCGTATCTCGTTCATGGCTCGTCCGTCGACGCGTTTGCCGGCGAGCAGCCACTTCTTGACGACCTTCTTCTGGAAGCGGTAGATGATCTCGTCATAGTAGGCGTCCATGTCGGGGTGCTCCTCGCCGTACTTCTCCTTGACGCTGTCCCACCACTCGACGACGCGGGCTTCGCGGATGTTCTTATCGTCGGTGTCCATGCAGTATTCCATGGCCTCGAACTCGTTCTCGACGAGCTTGGCGAAGAGCTCGTCGTCGAAGGCGGCGTGCTCGAAGGTGAACTTCGGCTTGCCTATCTCGGCGACCATCCTGTTGATGAGCTCGATGATGGGCTTGACAGCCTCGTGGGCGGCGACGATGCCGTTATACATGACCTCGTCGGAGATCTCCTTGGCGGCGGCCTCGATCATGACGACCTTCTCCATCGTCGCGGCGACGGTGACGGTCATCTGGGAGGTCTCCTTCTCGGCGGCGGTCGGGTTGAAGAGGTACTTCTCGCCGTCCCAGCCGAGGACGACGCCGCCGAGCGGGCCGGCCCAGGGGATGTCGGAGATGCTGACGGCGGCGCTCGCGCCGAGCATGGCGGTTATCTCGGGGGAGCAGTCGGGGTCGACGGACAGCACCGTGCAGGTGATGACGACGTCGTTTCTCAGATCGGAGGGGAAGAGCGGGCGCATCGGCCTGTCGATGAGGCGGGAGGCGAGTGTGCCCTTCTCGGAGGGCTTGCCCTCACGGCGGAGGAAGCCGCCCGGGATGCGGCCCACGGCGTAGAGCTTCTCTTCGAAGTCCACGTTCAGGGGGAAGTAGTCGATGCCGTCCTTCGGGCGGGCGGAAGCCGTCGCCGCGACGAGAACGGTGGTGTCACCGTAGCGGGTGAGGACGGCGGCGTTGGCGAGCTCGGCCATCCTGCCGACCTCGAAGCTGAGGCGGCGGCCGGCGAACTCCGTCTCGTAGACCTTCATGTTGGGGAACTGTCTCTGCTTGATGATCATATCTTTGCTCCTTTCGTGTTCCGGAGCGGCGGTTTAGCACTTGAAAAAAAGCCGTGCGGCGGCGCTTTTTCAAATACTAAACAGAGCCGCTCCATGTTTGATGTTCGTAAAATGACGGCGGGAGAAGTTCTCCCGCCGTCACCTGCTGCTAAAAAACCTTCATAAGTCTCGGCGGAGGGGAAGAGCTTACTTTCTGATCCCCAGTTTCGCGATGCACGCGCGATATCTCTCGACGTCCTTCTTGGCGAGGTAGTCGAGGAGCCTGCGGCGCTTGCCTATCATAAGGAACAGGCCGCGGCGGGAGTGGTTGTCCTTCTTGTGGACCTTGAGGTGCTCGGTGAGCTGAGCGATGCGCTCGGTGAGAATGGCGATCTGGACCTCGGGGGAACCGGTGTCCGTCTCGTGAGTGCGGTTGGACTCGATGATGGCGGTCTTCGCGTCTTTCTGAAGCATTGGAATCTACCTTCCTTTATTAAATTTGCCGGGCCCTCCGGCTGCGTAAGGGGCGGGAAGGGTGCCGCGGTCGCGGCGTTATCCCCAAACGAGGCTCGGGGGCAGACTGAAAGTTACTGTAACATACTTTCCGGCGTTTGTAAACTATTATTTGAAAAAAAGATTACTTAAATTCCACTAATATATATGTTATAATGTTCGCAGGAAAGTCTTGCTTCGCAAGTCTTTGCGGCTTCGCCGCCGCTCGCTCTGCTCGCTCTGCGCATTGACGGCTTCGCAAAAATGCCCTTGCGAGCAAGCATTTTTGCTCATGGTATAATATTACTAATACTCAAGAACACGGAGGAAAGGCGGACTGCTCGATGGATATAAACATCCTCGCCGTGGGAGACGTAGTCGGCGCGTCGGGGCTCGACTTTCTCAGAAAGAAGCTGCGCGGCCTCGCCCGCCTCAAGGGCGCGGACTTCGTCGTCGTAAACGGCGAGAACGTCGCCGGGACGGGGCTGACCCCCGCCGACG
The DNA here is from genome assembly GCA_017557265.1 of Oscillospiraceae bacterium. Taxonomy (GTDB): domain Bacteria; phylum Bacillota; class Clostridia; order Oscillospirales; family Oscillospiraceae; genus RGIG7949. Next base: position 9,682 of record JAFZAM010000108.1, read on the forward strand.
CGGACGACATATTCGCCGCCGGGGCGGACGTCGTGACCCTCGGCAACCACACGTGGGGCCGCGACTCCATAAAAAACTACCTCGACGACTGCCCCTATATCGTCAGGCCCGTAAACTACGCCCCGCAGGTCCCCGGCCGCGGAGCGGTGAAGCTGCGCGCCTCGTTCGGCGAGATCGCCGTCATAAACGCCATAGGCCGCGTCAGCATGGACCACGGGCCGGACAACCCCTTCACCGCCGTCGAAAAGGCCGTCAGGGAGCTCGGCTGCCGCTTTACGCTCGTGGATTTCCACGCCGAGGCGACGAGCGAGAAGATAGCCCTCGCGCGGTACCTCGACGGGCGGGTCTCCGCCGTCTGGGGCACGCACACCCACGTCCAGACCTCCGACTGCCGCGTCCTCCCGAAGGGGACGGGCTATATAACCGACCTCGGCATGACGGGACCCGTGGAATCCGTCCTCGGCGTCGACCCCGCGCAGTCCATAGCGCATTTTCTCGGCGAGCCGCCCGAGCGGTACAGAGTCGCCGCGGGGCCGTGCCTGCTCGAGGGCGCGCTCTTTACGCTCGACTCGGAGACGGGCCTCTGCAAGGCCGTCGAGGCCATCAGGATAGAATGAGAGGGAAGCCATGAAACTGCTTCACACAGCCGATCTTCACATGGACAGCGCCTTCGCCGCGCTCGAC
>JAFZAM010000109.1 GCA_017557265.1 Oscillospiraceae bacterium
CCACAGGCACGTCATTCACTCCCGCGGCGCCGCTATGCTACCCCCAAGGGGAAGCCTTTGGGGCTTCCCGCGCGAAAAAAGTTCATCCATTGTTCAATACGGCTTCACCGACTCGCGCGCGGGCGGGCATAATATATCCCCGCGGCGCGCGTTTTTCTCCGTTTTTCCGGCGGCGAAAAACGCCGCGAGCCGTTGACTACGGCTCGCGAATGTGGTATGCTTTATTAAGTCAAAATAGGCGCAAAGCGCCCTCCCGGGGGCCCGCCTGCGCCCTTTGGGCATAACGCTTTAAGATGAAATTATTTTAAGGAGGATTCACTATGGTTCCCGTCAGCAAAGATTTCGTCAACAACATGTTCTCCATTGAGGGCAAGGTCGCTCTCGTGACCGGCGCCACCGGCGCGCTCGGCTGCGTCCTCGCCAAGGCTTACGGCTATGCCGGCTGCAAGGTCTTCATGACCGCCCGCAACGCCAAGAAGCTCCAGGCTCTCGAGGACGAGTTCAAGGCCGAGGGCATCGACTGCGCGTATTTCGCCGCCGACCCCGCCCAGGAGGAGGACGTCAAGGCCCTCATCAAGGCCGCCGTCGAGAAGTACGGCGAGATCAACATCCTCGCCATCGCCCACGGCTACAACAAGCCCGCCAACGTCCTTGAGCAGTCCGTCGCCGACTGGCAGTACATCATGGACGCCGACTGCAAGAGCGTCTATATAGTCGCCAAGTTCGTCGCCGAGCAGATGGTCGCCCAGGGCAAGGGCGGCAAGATGGTCATCACGACCTCCCAGCGCTCCAAGCGCGGCATGGCCGGCTACACCGGCTACTGCACGTCCAAGGGCGGCGCCGACCTGATGGTCAACTGCCTCGCCTGCGACCTCACCGCGCAGTACGGCATCAACGTCAACTCCATCTGCCCGACCGTCTTCCGCTCCGACCTGACCGAGTGGATGTTCGATCCCGAGTCCGCCGTCTACAAGAACTTCCTCAACCGCGAGCCCATCGGCCGCCTCGGCGAGCCCGCCGATTTCGTCGGCTACGCTCTGTTCCTGAGCTCCGCCGCCTCCGACTTCATCACCGGCGCCAACTGCGACTGCTCCGGCGGCTACCTCGTAGTGTGATCCCCGCATAAAGCGTTAAAGGAGAAACGAAATGAACATCAAAAACGTAGTCGTCGTCGGCGCGGGCATGATGGGCAACGCTCTTGCCCAGGTCTTCGCCTCCAACCCCGACCTGCACGTCGTTCTCAAGACCCGCGCCCTCAAGCCCGACCGCTGGGAGCCCATCGAGAACAACCTCGACATCATGATCTCCCGCGGCGCCGCGACCGAAGAGGAGAAGAAGGCCATCATGAGCCGCATCCACTTCGTCGTCGACGAGGCCGAGGCCTATTCCGACGCGGACTTCATCATCGAGTGCGCTCCCGAGGTCATGGAGACCAAGCAGCAGCTCTTCGTCGAGATCGAGAAGTTCTGCCCCGTCAAGTGCATCCTCGCGACCAACTCCTCCGTCATGAGCTCGACCGAGATCGGCTCCAAGTGCGCCCATCCCGAGCGCGTCGTCGGCGCCCACTTCTGGAATCCCGGCCACCTCATCCCCCTCGTCGAGGTCATCAAGTCCAACGTCACCGAGCAGTGGGTCATCGACGAGACCATGGAGCTCATGACCAGCTGCGGCAAGAAGCCCATCTTCTGCAAGAAGGACGTCCCGGGCTTCGTCGCCAACCGCCTCCAGCACGCCCTCTGGCGCGAGGCCTTCTATATGGTCGAAAACGGCATAGCCGACGCCAAGACCGTCGACGACGCCTGCAAGTACGGCCCCGGCCTGCGCTGGCCCATCATGGGACCGATGGAGAACTCCGACGTCGTCGGCATCGAGCTCTCCAAGAACATCCACGACTATATCCTTCCGTATCTGGCCGATAACCACGAGCCCTCCAAGTGCCTGCAGGAGATGCTCGACCGCGGCGATCTCGGCTTCAAGACCGGCAAGGGCTGGCAGGAATGGACGCCCGAGCAGATGAAGGCCTCCAACACCGGCCTGCGCGAGTACCTCATCGACTACGCCGCCAAGCAGAAGAAATAAGTTTTTTAACTTACGCAGCGGGGCGGAGGCTCCGTGCCTTCGCCCTCCTGCGGAGCGAGACCCCGCTTGCTTTATCAACAAACTGCCCCGCAGTTGTTAAATAAGTGATCTCACAAATTCATTAAAGGAGTTCTGAAAATGGGAAAAACCGTATTCGTTGACCTCACCCACCCGTTCAGTGCCGAGATACCCCGCTGGCCGTATTTCGACAAGCCCGTCATCGACAACACCCACACCATGGCCAAGGGTGGCGTCCTGACCCAGAAGATCACCTGCACCATGCACACCGGCACCCACTGCGACGCTCCCCGTCACGTCATGGAGTACGAGTTCGACGGCCGCCGCGCCCGCTACACCCACGAGATGCCCGTCGACGCCTACACCGGCACCGCCGTCGTTCTCAAGATCGACATCGAGCCCTGGGGCCTCATCACCGACAAGCACCTCGACGCCGCCTGCAAGAAGTACAAAATAAAGCAGAAGGACCTCGAGGGCAAGATCATCTGCCTCAACACCGGCATGCACCGCCTCTTCGACGACACGAAGGCCTACTATCACTACGCGGCCGGCACCGGCATCGACGCCGGCAAGTGGTTCGTCAAGAACAAGGTCAAGTGCGTCGCCATGGACTCTCAGGCTCTCGACCATCCCCTCCACACCGCGATGAGCCTCAACGGCATGACCCGCATGGATCTGCTCGGCGCGACCGGCAAGACCATCATCGAGGAGTACAAGGAGCTCTTCGGCGAGGAAGCCTTCGCTGAGTTCGACAAGTTCGAGTATATCCGCATCCACGGCCAGGCCGCCTACGACAAGAAGTTCGGCGAGCTCGAGAACCTCGGCGTCTGGGGCACCTGGGAGCCCTGCCACAAGGAGATGCTCGGCCACGGCATAGTCGGCGTCGAGAACCTCGGCGGCGACCTCGACAAGATCCCGCCCGGAGTCTGGTTCCGCTTCAACTGCTTCCCCCTCCGCTGGTACATGGGCGACGGCTCCATGGCCCGCTGCACGGCCGAGATCGACGAGGACCTTCTCGTCAAGGGCGTGCCCGACCGCACCTACGCCTACGGCGGCACCGGCTACGGCTTCCCCGAGGGCAACGGCGACAGCGGCCTCGAGTACATGCAGAGGCTCTTCAACCGCAACAAGAAGAAATAAGGCTGCTTAGGCAGAACATTATTCCAAGAAAGAGGTTATCAAAATGGCCGATCTTAAGAACAAGCGCATAATCACCGCCGCCGTCACCGGCGCGTGGCCCAAGAAGGAAAACAACCCCAACGTCCCCCTGACTCCCGCCGAGATCTCCGAGGACGTCTACGCCTGCTGGAAGGCCGGCGCGGCCGTCGCCCATCTTCACATGCGCGACGACAACGGCAACGGCACCATGGACAAGAACAAGTTCGCCGAGACCGTCCGTCTCCTCAGAGCCAACCATCCCGACTGCGACATCGTTCTCAACATGACCACCTCCGGCGACCTCTACGCCACCGACGAGACCCGCCAGATCCACCTCAAGGAGCTGCGCCCCGAGATGGGCTCTTATGACTGCGGCTCCATGAACTGGATGAACTCCGGCCTGTTCATCAACAGCCCCGCCTTCCTCGAGGAGCTCGGCAAGAACATGCAGGAGTGGGGCGTCAAGCCCGAGATCGAGGCCTTCGATCCCGGCATGATCGCCAACGCCGCCTACTATCTCAAGAAGGGCGTCCTGAAGGCCCCCCTGCACTTCCAGTTCTGCATGGGCTGCGCCAACGGCATCACCGGCAGCATGAAGAACCTCGTCTTCATGAAGGAGACCATGGAGTCCCTCTGCCCGGGCAGCACCTGGAGCGCCTTCGGCGTCGGCAAGTCCGCCATGGAGATGCTCTACGGCGCCGTCGCCATGGGCGGCCACGTCCGCGTGGGCATGGAGGACAACGTCGTCTATCAGAAGGGCGTCCTCGCCGACAGCAACGCTCAGTTCGTCGAGCGCGCCGCCCGCGTCATCCGCGAGTTCGGCCTTGAGGTCGCGACTCCGGACGAGGCCAGAGAGATCCTCAGCCTCAAGTAATGAGCTGGGGCCCCTGCTTCATGTACTATCACTGTCCGGAGTGCGGCAAGAAGTTCAAGTCCGCGACGGACATGATCCAGGACCTCGGGCCGAAGTTCGGCGTATGCCCCGTCTGCGGGGCCGAGGGCGTCCTCGACAAGGAGGGCGCGCGCACGCCGGACGACGCCGACTACGAAGAGATCGACTGACGGTACGTGAAAACAATAGAAAAAGACCGCATCCGCCCGGATGCGGTCTTTTTTTGTGTATAAAAAAGCGGCGCGGCGAGGGCGCCGCGCCCTACGCGCTCCCCGCGAGCTCTGCGATAACGCGCGTAGGGAGCGACGCCCACGTCGCTCCGTTCCCCAACGGCTTCCCCCTTACGCAGGGGAGGCTTTTACGCTTTCTTTTTCGTCTTTATCGAGGCGGCGTAGGCGGAATTGCACAGGCCGAGGACGGCGGAGAGGATGAAGAGCGTCTCTATGCCGAGCGTCTTCCATATCCAGCCGCCGAAGAGCGCGATGAGGATCGTTATGAGGTGGTTTACGCTGATGCCCGTCGAGATGGTCGCCTGCAGCTCCTCGTTGGAGTCCGAGAGGTCCTGCACGTAGACGTTCGAGGCCATCGAGGCGAGCGAGATTATCGAGTCGAGCACGTAATTGACGCAGCAGACGATGAACGCGACGTCCTTCGGGAAGATGTGGTGCGCGAAGCCGTAGAAGAAGCAGACGACGACGAGGATGAGCGTGTCCGCGACCATGACGACCTTGTAGCCGAGCTTGTCGATGATGCGCCCGACGATGGGCGAGGCGATGAAGCCGCAGACCGCCGAGACGGCGAAGAGCAGGCTTATCGTCCCGGGACCGGCGCCGTAAAAGAGGATGAGGACGTACGGCCCGAAGGTCAGGAAGACCTGCTTGCGCGCGCCGTAGAAGACCTCGAGGAAGTAGTATTTGGTGAACTTTTTGTGGAAATAAAAGCGCCGGTGCGCGCTGTCGGTGCCGGTGCGGCCCTTTATGCGCAGCGACACGGCCGCGCCCGCCGCGGTCACGACGGTCGCGGCGAGGAAGACGAAGCGGTACGTCCTCCGGACCTGCGGGGCGAACAGGAACAGCACGATTATCGCGGCGTAGCCGACGAGCGTGCCTATCTGCTGGAACGCGCTCTGCGTGCCGAGCGCCTCGCCGCCGCGCCCCTCGCTCGAATAGCTCAGGGAGAGCGTGCTCTTGAGGCCGAGCTGGATGTGCTCGCCGAGCGAGTAGACGCATATTGCGAGCGTTATGAGCGCGCGCCCGGGCGGGACGGCGGCGTGCATCGCCATGCCGACGAGCAGGACGGCCGAGCCTATCTTGTATATCGTCTCCGCGCTCAGCAGGTAGAGCGCCGCGAGCAGAAAGACCAGCATGAGGCCGGGCAGCTCGCGGAAGAATTCGGAGACGCCGCGCTCGAATTCGCCCATGGAGACGATCTCGGCGAGGTAGTTGTCGAGCACGCCCTTGTAGAGCCCCAGCGCGAGGCCCATCAGAGCGACGGAAAAAAGAAGCGCCCGGTAGCTCGTCCCGGGGCGGAATATCTGTCTGAGTTTGGTCATGGGACACCTCTGTTTCGTGAGGGCGAACGGGGTGCGCAAATATAGCCTTCCCCCC
>JAFZAM010000110.1 GCA_017557265.1 Oscillospiraceae bacterium
AGGCCATGGACAAGGCCGCGGCCCTCGTACAGAAGGCGGGGCGCTTCGGTCCCGTCATAGGCGGCGTACTCGGTCTGCTCCCGCAGTGCGGCTTCTCGACCGTCGTTTCCAACTTATACGCGGACAGGCTCGTCACGGGCGGCACGCTGCTGGCGATATTTCTCGCGACGTCGGACGAGATGCTCCCCATACTCATATCCGAGTCCGTCCCCGCGGGGGTCATCTTCAAGATACTCGGCGTCAAGCTCGTCTCCGGCCTCGTCGTCGGCCTGCTCTTCGACCTCGTCCGCCGCGCGATGAAGATACGCGAGGGCGACGTCAACCTTCACGCCGTCTGCGAGACGACGCACTGCGGCTGCGACGACGAAGAGGGCGGCGTTCTCAAGAGCACGCTCAAGCACACCTTCTCGATAGCGCTCTTCATCCTCGTCATCACGCTCGCGCTCAATACGATAATACACTTCATCGGCGAGGACGTCCTGCGCGGGATAATACTCAACAAGCCCGTCGTCGGGCCGCTCATAGCGGGCGTCGTCGGCCTTATCCCGAACTGCGCCGCCTCCGTCATCATAACCGAGCTCGTCCTCGAGGGCGCGATGACGACGGGAGCCATGCTCGCGGGCCTGCTCGCGGGCTCCGGCGTCGGTCTGCTGGTCCTGTTCCGCGTCAACCGGCCCATGAAGGACAACTTCGTCCTGCTCGCGACGCTCTACGCCGCGGCGATAGTCATAGGCATAGTCCTCGACCTCGCCGGCTTCGTCATAACAGTCTGACAAAGAAAAAGAAAACGCCCGGAGGAATGATCCTCCGGGCGTGTGTTTTTTATTCACTTGCGGCGGTATTCGCCCTGAGAGAAGAGCTTTTTGAAGCCGAGAGAGGCGTAGAGGCGGTTGCTGTACGGGTTTTTCTTGTCGACGTTGAGCGTCGCGACGCGGCCGGAGGCGAGTATCTCGTTTTTGACCGTGTTCACGACGAGGCGCGCGAGGCCCTTCCCGCGGTACTCCGGGCGGGTATAGACGGCGCTCAGGCGGTCGGAGTTATCCGTCGAGGGGACTGCCTTTGCCATGCTGACGATGAGCCCGTCCCGGCGAAGGACGCGAAAGCGCCCGAGCGTGCGCTCCGTCCCCGCTCTGTCGACCTTATCGAGCAGGCCGCAGTCGATGATGAAGCGCTCGAGGAGAGCGCATATCTCGTCGAGGTCGCCCGCGGACGGGATCTCTACCTCGTCAGAAGACGGCCCCGTGACCTCCGTCGCCTCCATGAAGTCCATGGCGAGACCCTCTTCGAACTCCATGCCGTACTTTTCCGCGAGAAACGCCGCCGCGGCGTCGCCGACGTCCTCTCCGGCGAGGTACGTCACGAGCTTGAAGCCGCCCTCAACGAGATATGCGAAAAGCTCCGGCGCGAGCTCCGGCGAGCCGAAGATCACCGTGCAGAAGGGCTCGGCCCTTACGGCGAGGAGGGTCTTCTCCCCGTCTTCGGCGCGCAGGGCATAGTTTTCCTTATCGGCGGTCTTGATGAGGTCCGCGTCGCCGTAAAAGAAGACGGCGCGGTATTTGTCGGTATCGAGAAGAGGCCTGTTCTCAGCGAGAAAGGCCTCTCCGTTTGCGTATTCCTTGATCATCCGGGTCCCTCCGGCGGGGCTATTCCTCCCCGTCCTCGTCGAACATGTTCATCTGCGGCTCGGGGGCGGCGCCGCTCTTGCGGGCCTCCCACTCCTCGCGCGTTATGAGCAGCGGGCGGGGCTTCGAGCCCTCGAACGGGCCGACTATGCCGCGTTCCTCCATCTGGTCGACGATGCGCGCGGCGCGCGAATAGCCGAGCTTGAGCCTGCGCTGGAGCATGGAGACGGAGGCCATGCCGCTCTCGAGGACGACGTTGACGGCGTCGTCGAGCATCTCGTCGGCGTCGTCGTCGGGCGAAGAGTTCGCCTCGTCCACGTCGGCGACGGTCTTGGCGCCCTTTTCCTTGCCCTGCGCGTTGCGCTCGATCTCCTGGTTGATGGCCTCGTCGTACTCGGCCGGGCAGGCGTTCTTGACGAATTCGATGACGTCCTCGCGCTCGCGGTCGGTCACGAACGTGCCCTGCACGCGCATGGGCTTGCCCGCGCCGAGCGGGAAATAGAGCATGTCGCCCTTGCCGACGAGCTTTTCCGCACCGGTCTGGTCGAGGATGATGCGGGAGTTGAGCGAGCTGTCGACGGCGAAGGCTATCCTCGAGGGGATGTTCGCCTTCATGAGGCCGGTTATGACGTCGGCGGACGGCCTCTGCGTCGCGATGACGAGGTGGATGCCGGAGGCGCGGCCCATCTGGGCGACGCGGCAGATGCTCTCCTCGACGTCCTTGGCGGCGACGAGCATGAGGTCCGCGAGCTCGTCGATGAGCACGACGATGCGCGGGAGCTTCTTGCCCTCCTTCGTCATGGAGACTGTCTCGTTATAGCTCTGCAGGTCGCGCGCGCCGGATTCGGAAAACAGCTTGTAGCGCTTGAGCATCTCCATGACCGCCCACTGCAGCGCGCCGGCGGCCTTCTTCGGGTCGGTCACGACGGGGATGAGCATGTGCGGGATGCCGTTATAAACTCCGAGCTCTATCATCTTCGGGTCGACCATGATGAGGCGCACGTCCTCGGGCGAGGACTTATAGAGCAGGGAGATTATGAGCGAGTTCATGCAGACGGACTTGCCGGAGCCGGTCGTACCTGCGATGAGCATGTGCGGGAGCTTGGAGATGTCGCCGACGACGGGCGCGTCGCCTATGTCCTTGCCGATGGCGAAGGAGAGCGGCGAGGTCGCCTGGCGGAACTTG
>JAFZAM010000111.1 GCA_017557265.1 Oscillospiraceae bacterium
CGGCGGCGGCCTCCGACGAGGCGCGCGGCGTACAAAAGCGCGAGCAAAACGACAAACAGCGCGGCCGCGCCGACTATGCGGCGGGTCCTCCTGCTCATGGCGACGCCCCCTTAAGGGAAACGGGGACGGTCTGCGGCCCCTCCGGCGAGGGGAGCGTCAGCATGGCCCATTCCGCGTCCTCGTCGACGCCGCTGAAGCACAGCATCCAGCGGGTCGTAAAGACGAGTTCCCGGGTCGGCGAGACGCCGATCCGCCCGACGTTGCCCTCGCTGTCGACAAGAGCCGGAGCGTGATAATAGCTCCACCGGGGCCCACCGAGGAACGGGTCCGGGGTAAACGCGCGCAGCTCGACGATGAGTTCGCTGTCCCCCTCCGCATTCCTTGCAAAGGAGGCACGCAGGACGCGGAACCTATAGTCCCCGCACTTTACGCTCGCGCTCTGCGGTATCGTCCGCTCGATAACGGTCCCCTCCTGAGGCGCGTAGGAGCTGATATTGAGGAAGAAAAATCTGTTCGCAATGAGGGCGAAGACCGCCCAGAGGAGAGCTATTATCACGAGCGTCCGCAGCGTCGCCACCACATAGCCCCAGAAGGGCTTATACACCTCGGCGAGGAGGCGGCGCGTCTCTTCCGGATCGCCCATGGCCTTGACGACGAGCTCGTCGGCCTCGCGCTCGGGCACGCCCTGCGCGAGGAAGTCCTCGTTGCGAGAGATGAGGTGCTCATAGAGCTCCTTTTCGACGCGCTTTCGGTCGGGCTTGTATTTTATCCCGCCGACGGCGTCGCGCAGCCACGAAAGGCTCCTGTCCGTCTTCACGCTCTCCCCTCCTTTACCTCGAATATCTATGCATACTATACCTCGATATACGATGTTTGTCAAGAGGAAAAAGCCGCCGACTTGAAGATCGGCGGCTTTTGCGTTCGTTTTGCGCCTTATTCCGTGAACAGCGCGGTGGAGTAGTAGCGGTCGCCGCTGTCGGGCAGGAGGGCGACGATGGTCTTGCCCTTGTTCTCCGGCTTCTTCGCGAGCTCGATGGCGGCGTGGAGCGCGGCGCCGGAGGAGATGCCGACGGAGACGCCCTCGCGCCTCGCGAGCAGCTTCGCCGCGGCGAAGGCGTCCTCGTTCTTGACGGGGAACACCTCGTCGTAGACCTTGGTGTTGAGGACGTCCGGGACGAAGCCCGCGCCTATGCCCTGTATCTTGTGCGAGCCGGAGCGCCCCTCGCTCAGGACGGGGGAATCGGCGGGCTCGACGGCGACGACCTTGACGGCGGGCTTTTGCTCCTTGAGGTACTCGCCCGTGCCGGTGACGGTGCCGCCCGTGCCGACGCCCGCGACGAAGATATCGACGGCGCCGTCGGTATCCTTCCATATCTCGGGGCCGGTGGTCGCCTTATGTACGGCGGGGTTGGCGGGGTTGACGAACTGGCCGGGGACGAAGCTGTTCGGGATCTCCTTGGCGAGCTCCTCGGCCTTGGCTATGGCGCCGGACATGCCCTTGGCGCCCTCGGTCAGGACGACCTCGGCGCCGTAGGCCTTGAGGATGTTCCTGCGCTCGACGCTCATCGTCTCGGGCATGGTCAGGATGATGCGGTAGCCCTTGGCGGCGGCGATTGCCGCGAGGCCGATGCCGGTATTGCCGGAGGTCGGCTCGATGATGACGGAGCAGGGCTTTAGCAGGCCGCGCTGCTCGGCGTCCTCTATCATGGCCTTGGCAATCCTGTCCTTGACGCTGCCGGCGGGATTGAAGTATTCGAGCTTGACGAGCACGGTCGCCTCGAGGCCGAGCTCCTTTTCGAGGTTCGCGACCTCGACGAGGGGGGTGTTCCCTATGAGACCGAGGGTCCCTTTATAGATATTGGCCATTTTCGTATCTTCCTTTCATTTAAGCGCCGCGAAGCCCTTTTCGAGGTCCGCGATGATATCGTCTATATGCTCCGTTCCTATGGAGAGCCGTATCGTATTGGGGTGTATGCCGGCGGCCTCGAGCTCTTCGCCGGTGAGCTGGGAGTGGGTCGTGGTCGCGGGGTGGATGACGAGGCTCTTGACGTCGGCGACGTTCGCGAGCAGCGAGAAGAGCTCGAGCGCGTCGATGAATTTGAACGCCTCCGCCTGACCGCCCTTTATGTCGAAGGTGAAGATGGAAGCGCCGCCGTCCGGGAAATACTTCTCATAGAGCGCGTGATCCGGGTGCTCCGGCAGCGAGGGGTGGTATACCTTCTCGACGAGCGGGTGCTTTACGAGGTAGTCGACGACCTTCTTCGTGTTCTCGGCGTGGCGCTCAAGGCGCAGGGAGAGCGTCTCCGTCCCCTGCAGAAGGAGGAACGCCGCGAAGGGCGAGATGCAGGCGCCCGTGTCGCGCAGGAGTATGGCGCGGATATAGGTCGCGAAGGCCGCGGGGCCCGCCGCGTCGGTGAACTTCACGCCGTGGTAGCTCGGGTTGGGCTCGCTTATCCAGGGATAGCGCCCGGACGCCGCCCAGTCGAACTTCCCGCCGTCGACGATGACGCCGCCGAGGGTCGTACCATGCCCGCCGATGAACTTCGTCGCCGAGTGGACGACTATATCCGCCCCGTGCTCGAGCGGACGGATGAGATACGGCGTGCCGAAGGTGTTGTCGATGACGAGGGGGAGGCCGTGCCTGTGGGCTATCTCCGCGAGCGCGTCTATGTCGGGGATGTCGCTGTTGGGGTTGCCGAGGGTCTCGATGTAGACCGCCTTCGTCTTCGGGCCTATGGAGGCCTCGACCTCCTTAATGTCGTGGACGTTTACGAAGTCCGTCTCGATGCCGTAGAGCGGGAGCGTGTGCGCGAAGAGGTTCGCCGTCCCGCCGTAGATGGTCTTCTGCGCGGTGACGCGCTCGCCCTGTTTTGCGAGCGCCTGGATGGTGTAGGTTATCGCCGCGGCGCCGGAGGCCAGCGCGAGCCCGGCTACCCCGCCCTCGAGAGCGGCGATGCGCTCCTCGAAGACGCCCTGGGTGGAGTTTGTGAGCCTGCCGTAGATGTTGCCCGCGTCGGCGAGGCCGAAGCGGTCGGCGGCGTGCTGCGAATCATGGAAGACGTAGCTCGTCGTCGCGTATATGGGGACGGCGCGCGCGTCGCTCGCGGGATCGGGCTGCTCCTGCCCCACGTGGAGCTGCAGCGTTTCGAATTTATATTTTGACATTTTTTACTCTCACTTTCAAGCTTTTAATTCGGGATGCTTCGAATAATAGTCGTCGAGCGCGTTTTTTATCGCTTCCTCGGCGAGCACCGAACAGTGCATCTTATATGCTGGGAGCCCGTCGAGCGCCTCGGCGACGGCCTTGTTCGTCAGCTCTCTGACCTCGGCGAGCGGCTTTCCGATGATCATCTCCGTCGCCATGGAGCTGGAGGCTATCGCGCTGCCGCAGCCGAAGGTCTCGAACTTGGCGTCGGTGACGACGCCGCCGTCTATTTTAAGATACATCTTCATGATGTCGCCGCACTTGGCGTTGCCGACCTCGCCGACTCCGTCCGCGTCCTCGATGACGCCGACGTTGCGCGGATTGCGGAAGTGGTCCATCACCTTTTCGCTGTAAAGCGCCATTTTATCGACCCCCTTCAGAGTATGAACGGCTTTTTGCCGTTTACGAGGTCGCGCCAGATGGGAGAAAAGCTCCTGAGGTATTCGACGACCTCTCTTACGTTTTTGATGATATAGTCTATCTCCTCTTCCGTCGCGTCCTCGCCTATCGTCAGGCGGAGCGAGCCGTGGGCGACGTCGTGGACGCGGCCTATGGCGAGCAGGACGTGGCTCGGGTCGAGCGAGCCGGAGGTACACGCGCTTCCCGAGGAGGCGCATATGCCGCGGTCGTCGAGCAGGAGGAGGAGCGATTCGCCCTCTATGCCCTCGAAGCAGAAGTTCACGTTGCCGGGCAGGCGCCTTTCCGCGTCGCCGTTGAGCGCGCAGTGGGGTATCTCCGAGAGGCCCCTTATGAGCCGGTCGCGCAGGACGCTCATGTGCGCGGCGTTTTCCGCCATGTGCGCGGCGGCCTCCCTGAGCGC
>JAFZAM010000112.1 GCA_017557265.1 Oscillospiraceae bacterium
CGCTGCGAGACGAAGAGGTAGCTCCGCTCGACGAAGCGGAACGCGGCGCGCCCGCAGCACGAATAGAGATCGACCGCGCGCGTCTCGACGCCGAGCTCCGCAAAGCGGTCCCGCAGGGCGTTCATCGTTGAGTTGTGTCCGCCGCCGGTGGTGGCGCTGACGATGGTGACGTTCATCGAAAAGCTCCGAATAAAAGATTGAAAAGAACTCTATAATGGTATATAATAACTTGATTTGATTGGGGAGGGAAGAGCATGACGTCTTCCGAAGGCTTCGTCAAATATATGGCTCCCGGCGCGAGAGGCCATCTCGTCGGCATAGGCGGCGTATCCATGTCGCCGCTGGCCGAGGTGCTCGCCCGCCGCGGGCTCGTCATATCCGGCTCCGACATGCGAGAGAGCGAGACTACGCGCCATCTCGCGGAGCTGGGCATAGACGTAAAGATAGGTCACGCGCCGGAGAATATCGACGGCGCGGAGTTCATAGTCAGAACGGCCGCCGCCCGCGACGACAACGTCGAGATAGCCGAGGCGCGCCGCCGCGGCATACCCGTCTTCGAGCGGGCCGAGGCCTGGGGCGCAATCATGCGCGAATACAAAAACGCGATCTGCATCTCCGGCACGCACGGCAAGACGACCACGACCAGCATGGTCACGCATATCCTCATGGCCGCGCAGAAGGACCCGACCGTCATGATAGGGGGGACGCTGCCCCTCCTGCATTCGTGCTACAGAGTCGGCCACGGCGAGACCATTGTACTTGAATCCTGCGAATATTACAACTCCTTCCACAGCTTTTTCCCGACCGTCGCGGTCGTGCTGAACGTCGACGAGGACCACCTCGATTTCTTCAAGGACATCGAGGACATAAAGCGCTCGTTCCGCAAATTCTGCGAGATGACCCCGCCCGACGGGACGGTCGTCTATAACGCCGACGACGCGAACACCGTCTCCGCCCTCGCGGGCATAGACCGCAGGACCATTACCTTCGGCCTCAAAGAGACCGCCGACGTCCGCGCCGTCGATATAGAACTCGGCAGGGAGACCTCCTTCACCGTCGTCTGCAAGGGCGTGGAGTTCTGCCGCCTGAAGCTCCGCCTGACCGGCCTTCACAACGTAAAGAACGCGCTCGCCGCCATCGCCGTCGCGATATGCGGGCATATCCCCGGCTCTGCCGTCGTCGAGGGGCTGACGGCCTTCTCCGGAGCCGACCGCCGCCTCCAGTTCAAGGGAAAGATAAACGGCGCGGACATCTACGACGACTACGCCCACAATCCCGGCGAGCTCGACGCGCTCTTCGCCGCCGTGGCGCAGATGGGCTACAAGCGCGTCGTCTGCGCCTTCCAGCCGCATACGTACTCGCGCACGAAGCTCCTCATGGAGGACTTCGTAAAGCAGCTCTCCAAGCCGGACGTGCTCGTGCTCGCGGAGATATACGCCGCGCGCGAGACCAACACCTTCGGCATCAGCTCGCGCGACCTGCAGGCGAGGCTCCCCGGCTCGGAGTACTGCGCCGACCTCGGCGAGCTGGAGGCGAAGCTGCGCGAGATAGCCTCCCCCGGCGACATCGTCCTGACCGTCGGCGCGGGCGACGTATACAGAGTCGGCGAGAAGCTGGCAGAGTAAACCGAAGGCAGGTCCCGCCGGACCTGCCTTTATGATAAGAAAGAGGTATAGACATGGCATACGAGCTCAAATACATAACCGAATTCGAAGTCGGCCAGAAGGGCACCTTCACCAAGACGATAACCGAGGCGGACGTCCTCATGTTCGGCGCCGTCTCCGGCGACCTGAACCCCGTGCATTTCGACCACGAGTACGCCAAGACGACCATGTTCGGGAAGAACATCGCCCACGGCGGTATCTGCGTCGGTCTGCTGAGCGCCGCCGGCGCGCAGTTTACGGGGCAGGGCTCCATCTTCGTAAAATGCGAGTACTTCTTCGCCGCGCCCGTCTATATAGGCGACACCGTGACCGCGACGATGGAGATAGCGGACATCAACTACGAAAAGAAGAACATGCACTTCCACGCCTACTGCAAAAATCAGGACGGCGTTACCGTCCTCGACGGCAAGGCGACGGTCAAGTTCATCGTCTGAGAAGATAAACCGCGGCCCCTCTTCCGAACGCGGAAGAGGGGCCGTCTTTTTTTGATTAGTCAAAGAGGGGAGTCGAGTAGTACCGCTCCGCCGTGTCGGGCAGAAGGGTCACGACCGTCTTGCCCGGGCCGAGCTTTTTCGCCAGCGCGAGAGCCGCGACCATGTTCGAGCCGCCCGTTATCCCGCAGGCGAGCCCCTCCTTCCGCGCGAGCGCCTTCGCCGCGGCGATGGCGTCCTCGTCTTTCACGACGTAGGTGTCGTTATAGACGCGCGTGTTGAGGTTCGCGGGTATGAGCCCGTCGCCTATGCCCATCTGCAGGTGGGAGCCTATGCTCCCGCCGGAGAGGATGGCGGCGCTCTCGGGCTCGACGGCCCATATGACGATATCGGGATTGGCCTCGCGGAGGACCTCGCCTATGCCGGAGAGGGTCCCACCCGTGCCTATGCCGGAGCAAAAGCCGTCTATGCGCAGTCCCTCCGCCTGCTCGAGTATCTCGCGGGCGGTCGTACGGCGCTGTATCTCGGGGTTCGCGGGGTTAACAAACTGCTGCGGTATCCAGACTCTCGGGTCCTCCTCCTGCATGCGCAGGGCGGTCCGCAGGCACTCGTCTATGGCCTCGCCTATGTTGCCCGCGTCGTGCACGAGGACGACGCGCGCGCCGTAGAGCTCGACGAGCTTGCGCCTTTCCGGGGAGACGCTGTCGGGCATGATTATGACGGCCTCGTAGCCGCGCACCGCGGCGGTGAGGGCAAGCCCCACGCCCTGATTGCCGCTCGTCGGCTCGACGATGACGCTGTCCGGGCGGAGCACGCCGCGCTTTTCGGCGTCGAGTATCATCCCGTACGCCGTGCGCGTCTTGACTGAGCCGCCGACGTTGAGCGCCTCGAACTTGACGAGTATCCGGGCGCAGTCCGGCCCCGTCAGGCGATTGAGCCTGACGAGCGGGGTCGAGCCTATCGCGTCGAGAATGCTGTCACAGATCATTTTCAGATGTCCTTAACGAGTTTTCTCGGGCAGTTGAGCACGCAGGTCATGCAGTGCTTGCACTTGGCCGTGTCGACGTGCGCGACGTTGTTGACCACGGTGATCGCGCCGTTGGGGCAGTTGCGCTCGCAGGCGCGGCAGCCTATGCAGCCGGACATGCAGAACTTGCGTATGACGCCGCCCTTGTCCTGGTTGCGGCACGGAACGAGGATGTGCGCCGTCACCGGGACCATCTCTATTATATGCTTCGGGCAGGTCCTGGAGCACATCGAGCAGCCCGTGCACTTGTTCCTGTCGACCTTCGCGACGCCGTTTACGATGTGTATCGCGTCAAACTTGCAGGCCGCTACGCACGAGCCGTAGCCGAGGCAGCCGTACTGGCACGTCAGCGGGCCGCCGCCCGTCGAGTTGGAGACGGAGAAGCAGTCCGTGAGGCCGGAATACTGATATTTCTTCTCGGCGTTGTTGCCGCCGGAGCAGTGCACGAAGGCGATGAGCGGGACGACCTCGGCCGCCTCGACGCCCATTATGTCGGCGATGGCCGCCGCGGCCTTCTGGCCGCCGGAGGTGCAGAGGTTGGTCGCGGCGCCGTCCTTGACTATGGCCTCGGCGTAGCCGGAGCAGCCCGCGTAGCCGCAGCCGCCGCAGTTGGCCCCGGGCAGGGCCTCGGTTATCTTCTCTATGCGCTCGTCGACCTCGACGTGGAACACGCGCGAAGCTATGCCGAGCAGCAGCCCGAAGAGAGCGCCGAGCACGCCCAGCACGCCGAGCGCGTAGAGGATGTTCATGGTTCCCTGATCCATATCTCAGCCCTCCTTCTCAAAAGACCTTCAGGCCCGAGAAGCCCATGAAAGCGAGGGCTATGAGGCCTGCGGAGATAAGGGCGATGGGGAAGCCCTCGAACGCCTTGGGGTAGTCGGCGTACTGATTGCGCTCGCGCACGCTCGCGAAGAGCACTATCGCCATCAGAAAGCCCACGCCGCCCGTTATGCCGTATACGACGGACTGGATGAAGCCGTAGCCGTTTTGCGTGTTGAGCAGCGCGACGCCGAGGACGGCGCAGTTGGTCGTTATGAGCGGGAGATATATGCCCAGCGCCGTATAGAGCGAGGGCACGGACTTGCGCAGGAACATCTCCACGAGCTGCACCAGCGCCGCGATGACGAGGATATAGGCCAGCGTCTGCATGTATTCCAGATGCAGCGCGACGAGAAGGTACCTGTTGACGACCCAGCATATCGCGCTCGCGAGGCCCATGACAAAGATGACGGCGAAGCCCATGCCGAGCGCCGTGTCCATCTTTTTGGAGACGCCCATGAACGGGCAGATGCCGAGGAACTTGACGAGGATGAAGTTTTCGATGAGGATGGCGCCGAGCGCTATCGAGAGGATGGAGGTGAAGCCGAGACCGTTACTCATCGGATCCGCCCTCCTCTCCGTGCGCGGCGTCGAGCGCGGCTATGACGCTGAGCTTGCCCGCGCGTATCTCCTTGTTGTGTTTTCTGTTCGTGATGCCCTGCACTATCGCGATGAGCGTGCCGAGCGTGAGGAAGCCGCCGAAGGGCAGGACCATCAGCAGCGCGCCGTACTGCGCCGGGAAAATGCGTATGCCGCTGCCGGAGCCGTCGGTCACGAAGCGGACGCCCGCCTCGCCGACGTCGATGAGGCCGCCGCCGAAGGTGCCCTTGCCGATGAATTCGCGGATGACGCACATCACTATCAGCACGAGCGTGTAGCCGAGGCCCTGGAATATGCCGTCGAGCGCGGAGGCGCCGACGCCGTTTTTCGAGGCGAAGGATTCCGCGCGCCCGATGATGATGCAGTTTACGACGATGAGCGGGATGAAGACGCCAAGCGACTTGCTCAGCGCCGGGATATAGGCCTGCAGCAGCAGGTCGACTATCGTGACGAACGCCGCTATGACGACGACGAAGACCGCGATGCGTATGTTCGGGGGGATGACCTTGCGCAGTATCGAGATGACGATATTGCAGCAGGTGAGGATGATCATGACGGAAAGGCCCATGCCGACGCCGTTGAAGAGGGACGTCGTTATCGCCATGCACGAGCACATGCCGAGCAGCTGCACGAGGACGGGGTTCTGCCTTATGACGCCGTCGGTGAAGAGCTTCTTGACGCTCACTTGCCCTCGCCTCCTCTCACGTATTCGGCCGCCGCGAGCGCGGCGTTGACTCCGCGGGTGACGGCTCTGGAGGTGACGGTCGCGCCGGTCAGCGCGTCGATGTCTCCGCCGTCCTTCTTGAGCCTGGCTTCGTCTTTGCCGACGTACTGCGCGCGGAATTCCGGCTTGGAGGCGTTGCTGCCGAGACCGGAGGTCTCGCTCATGGAGACTATGGAGACGCCGGTCACCCTGCCGTCGGCGCCGACGCCGACCATCATGTCTATCTCGCCGCCGAAGCCGGAGGGGACGACCTCGACGACGTAGCCGCCGCCGGCCTCCCAGACGCCCGCGACGAGCGCGTCGCCGCCGCCGTATTCGACCTGCTTATAGCCGTCGGCGGGCAGGACCTCGCGCATGGCGGCGTCCGTGCTCTCGGCCTTGAAGGCGGCGATGCGGTCCTTCGTGACGTAGTTGACGAGCCCGAGAAGGCCGGACATGACCGCCGTCACGAGAAAGAGCGTCAGGATAAGGACGCCTATGGAAGCGGGCTTTTTCTTCGCCTTTTCCATCACTTGGCCTCCTTTCCGGCCTCGGCCTTGAGCTTGCGCCTGTATTCGCGCGTCACGCCGAAGCGGCGGCCGCGGAACGCCTTGTCGAGCAGCCACGCGCAGACGTTCATGACCAGTATCGCGTAGCTCACGCCCTCGACGTAGGAGCCGAAATAGCGTATGAAGACGGTTATCAGGCCGCAGCCTATGCCGAAGACGACCTGCGCTACGCTCCCGACGGGGGAGGTCGTGTAGTCGGTCGCCATGAATATCGCGCCGAGCATGAGGCCGCCGGAGCAGAGATTCCACGCCGTCCACGTAAGCCTCTCGTTGCCGCGCGGGAAGATGAATGTCAGCACGGCGACCGTGAGGATGAAGGCGAGCGGTATGCGCAGGGAGATGACCTTCCGGATGAGAAGGTATATCCCGCCCAGCAGCAGCGCGACGGCGCTTATCTCGCCTATGCAGCCGCCCGTGCGCCCGAAGAAGGCGCTCAGCAGGTCTATGCTCTCGGGAATGGCCGAGACGTGCAGCGAGGCGAGCGGGGTCGCCGAGGTGACGGCGTCCGCGCCTATGTTGAAGAATCCCTCGTACGACTGCGGAGCCATCCAAGTCGTCATCAGCACCGGCCACGAGAAGAGGAACGCGCGCCCCGCGAGAGCGGGATTTACGAAGTTCTTTCCGAGGCCGCCGAAGAGCTGCTTTACGATGACAATGGCGAAGAACGCGCCGACGACGGGTATCCACCACGGAGCCGTGGCGGGCAGCGTGAAGGCGAGCAGCATACCCGTCACGACGGCCGAGAGGTCGCCGACGGGGCTGTCCTTTTTCATTATCCTGCAGTAGAGGAACTCGAATACCACGCACGCCGCGACGCTTATAAGCGTCAGCAGCAGCGCGCGGAAGCCAAACATGTAGCAGCCGGCGATGAGCGCGGGGATAAGCGCGATCACGACGTCGAGCATGATGCTCCGCGTGTCGTCGGGCGCCCTCAGATGGGGCGAGGAAGTAACTCTCAGTTTCGTTTCATCCATATCGCTTCACTTCCTTCCCGCGGCGTTGAGCTTCTGCTTTGCCGAGCGTATCGACTGGACCAGAGGCAGCCTGCCCGGGCATATATAGGCGCAGCTGCCGCACTCCATGCAGTCTCTGACGTTGAGCTTCGTGAGCATGTCGAGATCGCTCTTGCGCTCGTACATGTAGAGGTAGAGCGGGCTGAGATGCATCGGGCATACGCCGACGCATCTGCCGCAGCGGATGCAGGTCGGGTTTTTCGCCGACGGCGCGTCGCCGAGGGCGAGGACGGAGCCCGTCGCCTTGAGGACGGGGACGTCGATATCGAATACGGCGCTGCCCATCATGGGGCCGCCCATGACGACCTTGAAATAGCCGTCCCTGACGCCGCCGGCCGCGTCGAGGAGCGCGCGGACGGGCGTGCCTACGCGGATGCGGAAGTTGCCGGGCTCCTTTACGCCCGGGCCGGAGACCGTCACTATGCGGTCTATCGCCGGGACGCCCTGCTCGACGGCGCGCCATACGCCCCACGCCGTATAGGCGTTGAAGACGGCGCAGCCGACGTCGGCGGGGAGCCCTCCGGGCGGGACCTCGCGGCCCGTGACGGCTCTGATGAGCTGCTTTTCCGCGCCCTGCGGGTAGCGCGTGCGGAAGACCTTGAGCTCGACGCCCGGGTCGCCCGCGATAATTTCGCGCAGGCGCTTTATCGCGTCCTTTTTGTTGGCCTCGGTGCCTATATAGACCTTGTCGAGCCCGAGCGCGTCGCGCAGGAGCTTCGCGCCCGCGACGACGTGCTCGCCGTCCTCGAGGAGGAGGCGGTGGTCGCAGGTGATGAAGGGCTCGCATTCGGAGGCGTTGATGATGACCGTGTCGGCCTTGCCCATCGCGCCCTGCAGCTTGAAGAAGGCGGGGAAGGCGGCTCCGCCCGCGCCGACTATGCCGGCGTCGTGCATTATGTCAACCAACTTCGCGGGGTCGGCCGCGACCTCTTCCGCATGCGGCTTTATCGTATCGGCCGGGGTGTCCAGCCCGTCGTTTTCGATGACGATGGTCATGACGTGCGTGCCGTTGGGATGGAGCATGGGCTCTATCTTCCTGACCGTGCCCGAGACGCTCGAATGGATCGGCGCGGAGAGGGGAGCGTCCGTGTCGGCTATGACCTGACCCATGCAGACGCGGTCCCCGACGGCGACGAGCGGCGCGCAGGGAGCGCCGACGTGCATGGAAACGGGGATCGTGACCAGCTCGGGGGCGGGAAGCGGCTTTACGGCGCAGCCGGAGGTCAGCTCCTTGCCGCCCGCGGGGTGGACGCCGCCCCGAAATCCGTGAGTCAATTCTATCTCCTCCTGTGGGTTAAACTTATACGCTTACTATTTAACATAGCACAACGGCGAATTGATGTCTATATCCAAGATAGACAAGTAAAGTTAAAAAGCTATAACAGTTTAATGCAGTATATTGATAAAAACGAATAAAGAAGCGCCCCGGCAGTTGCCAACGCGGAGAATATATGGTATATTTATCGGAACAGCACTAATAAAAAACGGCGAAAGGAGGGGGAAGCGTGAAAAAGAGCGGAGCCGCGATAGCGGTCGCCTGCCTTATAGAGCAGGGAGTGGACACCGTCTTCGGCTATCCCGGAGTCAGCGTGCTGAAGATATACGACGAGCTTTACAAAAACAGACGGAGCATCCGCCACATACTGACGTCCCACGAGCAGGGCGCCGCCCACGCCGCCGACGGGTACGCGCGCGCCACGCGCCGCACCGGCGTCTGC
>JAFZAM010000113.1 GCA_017557265.1 Oscillospiraceae bacterium
CATGCGGGCGCGTATAGCCTCGGGATCGCCGGGGGCGAGGTCTATCCTGCCGGAGAGGATATAGGCCTCCGTGTTCGCGAAAATGCTCCGGCGGTACCCGAAGCCGTGCTCCGCTCCGACGGTCTCGCGAGCGTTCCCTTCCCCGTCGAGCCAGACGGTCGAGGCGGCGACATCCTTTATCTCGCCGCCGTAGGCTCCCGCGTTCATGAGCAGGGCTCCTCCGAGCGTCCCCGGAATGCCGGCGGCGAACTCGAAGCCCGTAAGGCCCGCGTCGCGCGCGGCGGCGGCTATCTTTGCGAGAGTCGCGCCGGCCTCGGCGTATACGGACGTTCCCTCGACGCGTATCTCCGGCTCGCCGGAGCGCGTCATGACGACGAAGCGGTCCAGCACGCCGTCGGGCGCGAGGATATTGCTGCCGGAGCCTACGAGGAGCGGCTTTACGCCCGCCTTCAGGGCAAGCGCGACCGTCCTTTCGAGCGCGTCTCCGCGCGGGAAGGCCATCGCTGCGGCGGGGCCGCCTATATGCAGCGTCGTATGGGCGCTCATGGGCTCCATGCGGCGCACCTCGAGCTCCGGGAGCTCGCGCGAGAGGTCTTTTAAGAATGCTTCGGATATCATCAGAGGGTACCTATTTTCCTGTCGAACTGGCTGTTGATGCGCTGGGTGAACTCGCGGGCGACGTTGTAGCCCATCTTCTTCTCTCTGTTGTTCATCGCGGCGACCTCGATGATGACGGCGAGGTTCCTGCCCGGCTTGATGGGGACGGTTATGGAGGGTATCTTGACGCCGAGTACGTTGGTATAGCTGTTCTCGAGGCCGAGGCGGTCGTACATCTTCCCGTCCACCCACGGCTCTATGTTCACGATGAGGTCGAGGCGCTCGTAGTCCTTGACCGAGCCCATGCCGAAGAGGCGGCGCACGTCGACGACGCCTATGCCGCGAAGCTCGATATAGTGTCTTATTATCTCCGGGGCGGACCCGTAGAGGACGTTGTAGGCGATGCGCTTTATCTCGACGGCGTCGTCGGCGATGAGGCGGTGTCCGCGCTTGAGGAGCTCGACGGCCGTCTCGCTCTTGCCTATGCCGGACTCGCCGAGCATGAGGATGCCCTCGCCGTAGACCTCGACCATGACGCCGTGGCGCGTGATGCGCGGGGCGAGATAGGAATTGAGGCTCGCGATGAGCTCGGCCTCGAAGGCGGATGTCTCTATATCCGTGCGCAGGAGGGGGACCTTATACTTTTCCGCCATCTCGAGGCACTCGGGATAGACCTCCATCCCCTGGCAGATTATCAGCGCCGGGATGTCGCGCTTTAAGAGCATCTCGAAGCACTTCCTGCGCTCGTTGGACGGCAGGGTCTTGAGATACATTATCTCGACCACGCCCATCAGCTGCAGGCGGTCGTTCGAGAAGTGGTTGAAAAAGCCGACGAGCTGCATGCCGGGTCTGTTTACGGACGAGGTCGTGACGAGTCTTTCCTCGTAGTCCTCGGGCACGTAGACCTTCTCAATGCCCTCGAATTCGTCCATGAGCTGCGATAGCTTTACGCTGTACTTCGTTTCCATATTCGGCTCCGCGCCCCCTTTTTATTAAATAATAACCATATCTTACCCCTTTTGCAAGCGATTCGGGCGGAAAATTCTTGACGATTATTATTGACAAAAGGTATCGGCTACTCTATAATAATCGGGCAACTGTTGAGGTGTGACATGCGTCTTGATCTCCACGAGATAATTCAAGCCCCCGGCTCCGTCCCCTTTCAATACGAGGCGGACGTCTCCGGGATGGACTTTCCGGGCGTAGAAAAGCCTCTTTCCCCGCTCACCGCGAGCGGGAAGGCGGTCAACTCCGCCGGGCTTCTGGAGCTCGACGGCGAGGCCCGCGTCAGTCTGTCGTGCGTTTGCGACCGGTGCGGCGAGAGCTTCGTCATGGATAAGCGCGTCCCCGTTCACGCGGTGCTCTCGGAGGAGATACAGGACGAAGACAATCCCGACATCTTCCCCATCGAGGGCGACTGCGCGGACCTCGACGAGATAATCATGACGGCCTACGTGCTGAGCATGGAGAGCAAGATGCTCTGCCGTCCAGACTGTCTCGGTCTGTGCGACAAATGCGGGGCGAATCTCAACAACGGCCCCTGCTCCTGCCGGAGCGAGGGCGATCCGAGGCTGGCCAAGCTGGCCCAGCTTCTCGATTCGAAGGAATAACAGCCGGCAGATAATCATCAATTCCGGTCAAGGAGGTGTCCGAAATGGCGGTACCCAAGGGTAAAGTATCAAAGGCAAGAAGGGATAAGAGGCGTTCCTCCCACTGGAAGCTCGATCCTCCCGGCATAGTGGCCTGCCCGAAGTGCGGCGCTTATCATCTGCCCCACAGAGTCTGCAAGGCCTGCGGAACTTACGACGGCAGAGAAGTCATCAAGGTCAACGATGACGCCAAAAAGTAAATCGGCATGACATGAGGGGGCGTTCCGCTCCCTCGATTGCTATCTGCGGAAAGGAGGCGTCCGCCCGTGGCTTCAAGGATCACCGGCGTCGACGAGGGCAGTCCCGCTGCCCGAGCCCGCATCAGGCCCGGCATGCTGCTGGAAAAAGTCAACGGTCACGAGATTAGAGACGTCCTCGACTACCGCTACTGGACCGAGGAGCCGAGGCTCCTCCTCGAGCTGCGCGACGAGCGCGGCAGGGCCGTCAGAAAGCGGCTGAAAAAGCCCGAGGGGATCCCGCTCGGGCTCGATTTCGAGACGTATCTGATGGACTCGCAGCGCTCCTGCGCCAACAGATGCGTCTTCTGCTTTATCGACCAGCTCCCCCGGGGCATGCGCCCGACGCTCTATTATAAGGACGACGACGCGCGTCTCTCGTTTTTGCAGGGCAACTATATCACGCTCACCAATCTCTCCGAGCGCGAGGTCGACAGGATATGCGCGCTGCGCATCTCCCCGCT
Source organism: Oscillospiraceae bacterium (assembly GCA_017557265.1). Classification (GTDB taxonomy): domain Bacteria; phylum Bacillota; class Clostridia; order Oscillospirales; family Oscillospiraceae; genus RGIG7949. The sequence continues at coordinate 2,947 of JAFZAM010000113.1, forward strand.
GAACGTCTCCGTGCACGCCTCCGATCCGGACGTGCGCCGCGCCATGCTGCGCAACCCGAACGCGGGCCGCTGCATGGAGCTCATGCGCCGCCTCGCGGACGCGGATATAGAGATGAACTGCCAGATAGTCCTCTGCCCCGGCATGAACGACGGCGACGTGCTCAGCGCGACGCTCGAGGATCTCTCGGCGCTCTGCCCGCAGGTGCACAGCGTATCCGTCGTTCCGGTCGGCATAACGAGGTACAGAGAGGGGCTGCCCGAGCTCTCCCCCGTCACGCGCGAGGGCGCTGCGGACGCGATAGCGCGCGTGGAAAAGGCGGCCGCGGCAAATCTCGAAAAGCACGGCAGCCGCGTAGTATACTGCTCGGACGAGCTCTATCTGCGCGCGGGTCTCGACCTTCCGGAGCTTGACTATTACGAGGATTTCCCGCAGTTTGAAAACGGGGTCGGCATGCTCCGCTCGCTTTACGAGGAGTACCTCGAGGCGTTATCCGGACTCGACGGCTCGGAGCGCGCCCGCGTCTCCGTCGCGACGGGGACGGCCGCCGCGCCCCTTTTTGAAAAATTATCGCAAAAAACGAAAAAAACGTGTTATAATGTCGATATGAAGGTCTTTCCCGTCGTCAACCGCTTTTTCGGGGAGACCGTGGACGTCGCGGGCCTGCTCACGGGCTCGGACCTGCTCGCCGCGCTGCGCGGGGAGGACCTCGGCGAGAGGCTCCTCATCTCCGCGACCATGCTCAGGCACGGGGGCGACGTCTTTCTCGACGACGTGTCCCTTAAGGAGCTCTCGGACGCGCTGGGCGTGCCCGTCGTCCCCGTCCGCTGCGACGGGGCGGAGCTTCTCGACGCGGTCGTCGGCAGATAACCATGAGAGGAGGCGTCGGCTTTGTCGAAGCCCGTCATAGCCATCGTCGGCAGGCCAAACGTCGGCAAGTCGATGCTTTTCAATAAAATAGCCGGGCGGCGCCTCTCCATCGTCGAGGATACCCCCGGAGTGACGCGCGACCGGCTCTACGCCGATTCCGACTGGTCCGGCCGCGAATTTACCATGATAGACACCGGCGGCATTGAGCCCAAGGCCGACAGCGAGATGCTCGCATTCATGCGGGCGCAGGCCGAGATAGCCATCGAGACGGCCGACGTCATCGTCTTCGTCACCGACGGGCGCACCGGCGTCACCGCGGCGGACGAAGAGGTCGCGAACATGCTGCTGCGCTCGCGCAAGCCCGTCGTGCTCGCGGTCTACAAGCTCGACACGCCCGCCGCCGTCATTCCGGAGCTCTATGAGTTCTACTCCCTCGGGCTCGGCGATCCCATCGCCGTCTCCGCCCTGCACGGGCACGGGACGGGCGATCTGCTCGACGCCTGCATAGCGCATTTCCCGCCCCCCGAGGAGACCGAGGAGGACGAGGACGTCGTCAAGGTCGCCATCATGGGCAAGCCGAACGTCGGCAAATCCTCGCTCGTAAACCGCATCCTCGGCGAGGAGCGCGTCATCGTCTCCGACGTCGCAGGCACGACGCGCGACGCGGTCGACAGCCTTTTCGAAAACGAGCAGGGCCGCTTCATGTTCATCGACACGGCCGGCATACGCAAGAAGAGCCGCGTCGACGACAGGATAGAGAAATTCTCCGTCATGCGCGCCGAGATGGCCGTCGAGCGCGCGGACGTCTGTCTCATCATGATAGACGCGCGCGACGGCGTGACCGAGCAGGACACTAAGGTCGCCGGGCTCGTCCACGAGGCGGGCAAGGCCTCCGTCATCGTCGTCAACAAGTGGGACCTCGTCGACAAGGACACGCATACGATGGACAAGATGCGCAAGGACGTCATGCGCGACCTCGCTTTCATGAGCTACGCGCCCGTCGTCTTCATCTCCGCGATGACGGGTCAGCGCGTCGACAGGCTCTTCGAGCTCATAAAATACGTCAACGACCAGAGCGCGACCCGCATCTCGACCGGCATGCTCAACAACGTCCTCGCCGACGCGACGGCGCGCGTGCAGCCGCCGACGGACAGGGGCCGCAGGCTGAAGATATACTACATGACCCAGACGGGCGTGCGTCCGCCGAACTTCGTCGTATTCGTCAACAGCGCGGAGCTGTTTCATTTCTCTTACCGCAGATATCTCGAAAACCAGATCCGCTCGGTATTCGGCCTCGAGGGCACGCCCATACGCATGGTCGTGCGCCAGAAGGGCGACAAGGACGACTGAGCGCTTTGATTTGAGGAGGTTTAACCATGGTCGCAGTGCTGTTCATCGTGGCTATCGTCGCCTACCTGCTCGGAGGCGTAAACGGCGCCATAATCTCTTCCAAGTACATATTCAAGAAGGACATCCGCAACTACGGCAGCGGCAACGCCGGGCTCACGAACTTCTACCGCATCTTCGGAGTCAAGGGCGTCGCCCTCGTGCTGCTCATCGACATAGGCAAGACCGTCATCGGCATCCTCTTCGGCTGGCTGATGCTCCGCATATACGGCTTCTCCATGGTCGGAAAGCTCTTCGCGGGTCTCTTCCTCACGCTCGGACACGTTTTCCCCGTCTACTACGGGTTCAAGGGCGGCAAGGGCGTCCTCTGCTGCGGGATAATCGTCCTCGCGGTCGACCCCGTCGTCGGGCTCATCTGCTGGATAGTCTTCGCGATAGTCGCGCTGCTGACGCACTACGTCTCCCTCGGCTCCATCGCCGCGGCCGTCGCCTTCCCCATCGGCATCGCCGCCTTCGGCGGCTGGTGGCTGCAGGTGCTGCTGGCGATCTTCTGCTCGATAGTCCTCATCATCATGCACCGCCACAACATCATCCGCCTCATTCTCGGCAAGGAGTCCAAATTCAGCTTCGAGGACAAAAAGAAGGGACGGAGCGAGGAGAAGTGATCTCCCGTCCGTCCGGATACGCAACAGAAAAAGCCCGCGTCATGCGGGCTTTTCGTGCGATATGAACTTCAGGCGCGCTCAGACGGCACGGGTAACCTTGCCGCTGCGGAGGCACCTGGTGCACGCGTAAACGTGCTTCGGGGTACCGTCGACCATCGCCTTGACCCTCTTAACGTTGGGCTTCCAGGTCCTGTTGGAACGTCTGTGGGAATGGCTGACCTTGATCCCGTAAACAACGCTCTTTTCGCAGAATTCACACTTCGCCATCGTCGCACCTCCCTGATCGTGCAATGATTTCCGCGGCTCGTCCGCGGACAGCTTTGATATAATAGCAGACTTCCGCGCGGAATGCAAGCATAAATTTTATTTTTTGCGGAGAAATCGATTTAATGAAAGAGATCGTCGTCGGAAAGAACGATTCCGGGCAGCGGCTGGACAGATTCCTTGAAAAAGCCGTCCCTCTCCTGCCGAATTCGCTCATGCAGAAATACATCAGGCTCAAGCGCGTCAAGCTCAACGGCAAAGGCGCGCAGAGAGACGCGCGCCTTAACGAGGGCGACGTGCTCAGCCTCTATATAAACGACGAGTTCTTCGACGCCCCGACGAAGGAAAACGCCTACCTGCGCATAGTCTCGCCGCGCCTGCGCGTCGTCTATGAGGACGAAAACGTCCTGCTCGCTGACAAGGAGGCGGGCGTCCTCTGCCACGGCGACGGCGGCGACGAGGCCGCGACGCTCATAGCGAACATCCAGGCGTATCTCTATCAGAAGGGCGAATGGAAGCCGAGCGAGGAAAACTCCTTTGCGCCGGCGCTCGTCAACCGCATAGACCGCAATACGAGCGGCATCGTCATCGCCGCGAAGACCGCGGAGGCGGGCCGCATACTCAGCCAGAAGCTCCGCGACCGCGAGCTCGACAAGCGCTACCTCTGCGTCGTCCACGGGAAGATGACGCCCGCCGAGGGGACGCTGCGCGGCTTTATCTTCAAGGACGCGAAGGAAAAGCGCGTCTACGTCCGCCGGAACGCCGAAAGGGGCGCGCGCACGGCCGTCACGGACTACCGCACCCTCGCCGTGAGAGACGGGCTCTCGCTGCTCGAATGCCGCCTGCACACGGGCAGGACGCATCAGATTCGCGCCATGCTCGCCTCGGCGGGCCATCCCCTGCTCGGCGACGGCAAGTACGGGAAGCTGCAGTCCTTCGACAACCGCGGGGAGAAGTATCAGGCGCTCTGCTCGTATAAGCTTGCCTTCGACTTTACGACTCCCGCGGGCGCGCTCGAATACTTAAACGGCCGCGTTTTCACGCTTGAGAGAGTGCCTTTTGCCGACAAATACTTCCCCGGCGTAAAATATAATTGACAAAGACAGACAAACATTATATTATCAGTTTTACTATATATAAAGAATTTCCCGGCTTTTTATCTTGATCAGGAATGGGGGAGGATAAATGTCCAAGGAGCTCATTCGCCTCGTTGATTGTTGCATGGCGTATGACGGCGAGCAGGTTCTTGACAACCTGAATCTCTATATCAACGATTCCGAATTCCTCACACTGCTGGGGCCGAGCGGATGCGGCAAGACGACGACTCTCCGTATAATCGGAGGGTTTCAGAAGCCTACTTCCGGCACGGTCCTGTTCAACGGTGTGAGGATTAATGATGTTCCCCCTCATAAACGGCATATAAACACCGTCTTCCAGCGCTACGCCCTCTTCCCCCACCTCGACGTTTACGACAACATCGCCTTCGGCCTGCGCATAGCCAAGCTCTCCGAGACGGAGATATCCTCCCGCGTCGGCGAGATGCTCAGGACGATAGGCCTCGTCGGCTTCGAGGAGCGCAAGGTCAGCTCTCTCTCCGGCGGACAGATGCAGCGCGTCGCGATAGCGCGCGCCCTCGTCAACCGCCCGAACGTACTGCTGCTCGACGAGCCGCTCGGCGCTCTCGATCTCCGCCTGCGCAAGGATATGCAGGTCGAGCTCAAGCGCATCCAGCAGCAGATGGGTATAACCTTCGTCTACGTCACCCACGACCAGGAGGAGGCCCTGACGATGTCCGACACGGTCGTCGTCATGGACAAGGGCGTCATTCAGCAGATAGGGACCCCCGAGGATATCTACAACGAGCCGAAAAACGCCTTCGTCGCCGACTTCATAGGCGAGTCGAACATCATCGAGGGCGTCATGCTCCAGGACAGGCTCGTCGAGCTCTTCGGGCGCAAGTTCCCCTGCGTCGACTCCGGCTTCGCCCCGCGCGAGCCCGTCGACGTCGTCATCAGGCCGGAGGACGTCGATATAGTGCCCGCAGACGCGGGCCACCTCTGCGGCACGGTCACGGGCATCACCTTCAAGGGCGTCCACTACGACATCATAGTCGATTTCAGCGGCTTTAAGTGGCTCATACAGACCACGGACTTCCACCCCGTCGGGTCCTACATAGGCATACGCCTCGGGCCCGAGGACATCCACGTCATGAAAAAGAGCAAATACTCCGGCATGTTCGGCGACTACAGCTCCTATTCGGCAGAGTACGACGAGATCGGCGATTCCGAGCTCGAGACGGCCGAAAGCGAGGAGGCGCCCGGATATGAAGAATAAATTTCTCGCCGGACCGTACCTCGTCTGGATGGCCCTGTTCACGATCATCCCGCTCGTCATCGTGCTCTACTTCGCGCTGACGGACTCCGTGACGGGCCGCTTCACGCTCTCTAATCTCGCGGCGATGAAGGATTATCTGCCGATATTCCTGCGCTCTATATGGCTCGCCGCCATCTCCAGCATAATATGCCTCATCCTCGGCTATCCCGTCGCCTGGTGCATCGCGCAGACGGGGCCGAAGGTGCAGCGCTTCCTCTATATGCTCGTCATGCTCCCGATGTGCATAAGCTTCCTGCTGCGCACGCTCGCGTGGGTCGCCATTCTCGAGGACACGGGCATGATAAACTCCCTGCTCGGGCGCATAGGCATCAGCCCGCTCCCGCTCATCCGCACCAACGGCGCAGTCATACTCGGCATGGTCTATAACTACCTGCCCTATATGATAATGCCGCTCTACACGGTCATAATAAAGATAGACCCGCGCCTCGTAGAGGCCGCGCAGGACCTCGGCTGCGACCACGCGCAGGTCTTCGGCAAGGTCACGCTCCCGCTCTCCGTCCCCGGCATCGTCTCGGGGATAACGATGGTCTTCGTGCCCGCCGTCTCGACCTTCTATATATCCCAGAAGCTCGGCAGCTCCGGCACGACCCTCATAGGCGACGTCATCGAATCGCAGTTCAAGACGGCGTACAATCCCAACCTCGGCGCGGCGATGAGCCTCGTGCTGATGATACTCATCTTCATCTGCATAGGCCTCATGAACCGCTTCACCGGCGACGACGACGAGGTGATGACGCTATGAGAAAGGCAGCAAAGATCGTCACCGTCATAATATTCGTCTTCCTGTACGTCCCGATGATGGTGCTCGCGGTCGCGTCGTTTAACAAGGGCGCCGACATCTCCGTCTTCAAGGGCTTCACGTTCGCGCAGTACAAGGCGCTCTTCGAGGACAACGTCCTGCTCCCGCTGCTGTTAAACTCCGTCATCGTCGCTGTCGTCTCCGCGCTGCTCTCGACCGCGCTCGGGACGGCGGCCGCCATGGGCATACACAGGATGGGTAAGCGCGCGCGGCGGCTCGCCATGGGCGTCACGAACATCCCGCTCACGAACCCCGAGATCGTGACGGGCGTCTCGCTCGCGCTGCTCTTCGCGTTCGTCGGCACGATGCTGAAGATAAAGAACGTGCTCGGCTTCGTGACGCTGCTCATCGCGCACATAACGTTCAATCTCCCCTACGTCATCCTCTCCGTCATGCCGAAGCTGCGGCAGATGGACCCGAACCTCACCGAGGCCGCGATGGACCTCGGCTGCACGCTCGTCAAGGCGTTCTTCAAGGTCGTCATCCATGAGATAATGCCCGGCATCATCTCCGGCGCGCTCAGGGCCTTCACGATGTCGCTCGACGACTTCGTCATCAGCTATTTCGTCTACGGCCCGACCTTCGTCACGCTTCCGGTCGAGATATACAACTACACCAAAAAGCCCCTGCACCCGAAGATATACGCGCTCTTTACGCTGCTGTTCATAGTCATCCTGCTCGTCATGGTGCTGATGAACGTCCTGCAGGCGCGCGACGCCAGACAGCGCCGCGAGATCGCTCCGCTCAGAAAGAAGGTACGTCAATGAAAAAAGTCCTCTCCGCCCTTCTCCTCGCCGTCCTCATCATCCCCGTCCTTCTCGCCGCGGCTCCGAAGGCCGCTGCCGAGACGGTCACCATCAACGTCTATAACTGGGGCCAGTACATCTCCGACGGCACGGACGGCGCCATCGACGTCAACAAGGCGTTTACCGAGGCGACCGGCATCCACGTCAACTACATGACCTACGACAGCAACGAAACGCTCTATACCAAGCTCAAGACGGGCGGCAGCACCTACGACGTCATCATCCCGTCGGACTACATGATAGGCCGCCTCATCTCCGAGGGCCTGCTCGAGAAGCTCGACTACTCGAATATCCCCAACTATCAGTACATCGAAGAGGCCTACAAGAACACCGCCTATGACCCGACAAACGAATACTCCGTCCCCTATACCTGGGGCACGGTCGGCGTCATCTATAACAAAAAGTACGTCGACGAGGCCGACATCGGCAGCTGGGACCTGCTTTGGAACGAGAAGTACAAGGGCAAGATACTCATGTTCAGCAACCCGCGCGACGCCTTCGCCATAGCCGAGTCGAGGCTGGGCTACAGTCTCAACACGCAGAACGAGGAAGAGATACGCGCCTGCGCCGAGCTGCTCCTCGAGCAGAAGCCCCTCGTTCAGGCCTACGTCATGGACCAGATATACAACGCCATGGAGCACGAGGAGGCGTGGGTCGCCCCCTACTACGCCGGCGACTATCTGCAGATGCTCGAGGTCAACGAGGACCTCGGCTTCTACTTCCCCGAGGAGGGCTTCAACTTCTTCATTGACGCCGCCTGCATCCCGACGAGCTGCACCAACAAGGAGGCCGCCGAGGCTTACATCAACTTCCTCTGCGATCCCGAGATCATGGCCGAGAACCTCGACTATCTGGGCTACTCTGTCCCCTCCGAGGCCGCTAAGGAATACATGGACGAGGAGGCCATAGCCAATCCCGTCGCCTACCCCGACGCGGAGACGCTCGCCCGCGGCGAGGCGTTCCTCTCGCTCGACCAGCAGACCAACCAGCTCATGGACAAGCTCTGGCTGACGGTCAAGACCTCCGGCGGCGCCAACTACCTGCTCTACGGCGGGATCGCTGTCGTCGTGATAGCGGTCGTGCTCATCGTCATACTCGTCTCTCGCAAGAAGCGGCTCGCAAGGCGCCGCAGCGGATATACGCGGTAAGAAAAAAAGAACAAGCCCCGCAGTCTCAGGACTGCGGGGCTCTTTTTGTCTTTTTTCACTTGATCATTTCGCGAAATTCGTTCTCGTCTATGACGCGGACGCCGAGCTCGCGGGCCTTCGTGAGCTTGCTGCCCGCGTCCTCCCCCGCCACGACGACGGTCGTCTTCTTCGAGACCGAGGACGAGACCCTGCCGCCGAAGCTCTCGATGAGCTCCTTCGCCTCGTCGCGGCTCCAGCCCTCGAGAGCGCCGGTCAGAACGAACGTCATGCCATCGAAGCGGGCGTCGGCCGCCTCGGTGCGGGCCTCCTCCATGGATACGCCCGACTCCGCGAGCCTCTCGAGCAGGCTCTGCGACTGCGGGAGGGAGAACCACTCGACGATGTACCCCGCCGTAACGGCTCCGACGTCGAAAATGGCGCAGAGCTCCTCCCCGGACGCGGCGCGGAGAGCGTCCATCGTCCCGAAGCGGCGGGCGAGCACCTTCGCGGCGGCCTCGCCGACCTGCCTTATCCCGAGCGCGGTCAGCAGCTTCGCGAGGCCGGCTCCCTTGCTCTTTTCGATGGCGGCGAGAAGGTTCTGCGCGCTTTTCGCGCCCATGCGCTCGAGCGTCATGACCTCCTGCGCGTCGAGGCTGTAGAGGTCGGCGGCGGAGCGCACCATGCCGCTCCCGACGAGCGAGCGGACGACGGACTCGCCGAGGCCGTCTATGTCCATGCCGCCCTTGGAGGCGAAGTGGACGAGATTGTGGATGAGCTGCGCCGGGCAGTCCACGTTCGTGCAGCGCACGGCGGCGCCGTCCGGGTCGCGCATGAC
>JAFZAM010000009.1 GCA_017557265.1 Oscillospiraceae bacterium
TGATGGCTTCGAGCCCGCGCTCGTCCGTGAGCTTGCTGCTCGCGTGGCGCAGGAAGGCGAGCTCCGCGTCCTCGGGGGACATGCCGCAGCCGTCGTCCGTGACGCGGATGAAGCTCATGCCGCCGCGGCGGATCTCGACCGTGACGGACTGCGCCCCGGCGTCTATGGAGTTTTCCATGAGCTCCTTGACGACCGAAGCCGGGCGCTCGACGACCTCGCCGGCCGCGATGAGGTCGGCGAGATGGGGGGACATCCTGTATATCTTCTGCACGGCGATCCCTCCCGTCAGACGAGCCTCGCGACGAACGCGCCGTTGAGCGGGGCGAAGGCGGCGCGCCATATGACGCAGGCGAGGCACAAAACGACTATTATGACTATGATTATTTTGACTGTCTTTGACACGGCTGACTCTCCCGAAACGTTTATTCAGCTTCGTTTAATATAATAAGTATAGCGTATCCGGCGAAAATTTCAAGAGGCGGCGGCACAGCCGAAAAATAAAGCATATTTCCCTGCAAATAATGCTTGACCGCGGTGTTTTGTTGTGCTATAGTGTCTTTACCTGTCGCCAGAGAGGGCTTATTTCACTATGCCCGTTTGGACCTCAGGGAGGCAACCGCCCCGTCGAGGCGGGGCAAATAAAAAAGGAGGTGCCGCAAAATGCGAGTCAAGGTCACACTCAGGTGCAACGAGTGCAAGCAGCGCAACTACAATACGGTAAAGAACAAGAAGAACACCCCGGATCGTCTTGAGATGAACAAGTATTGCAGATTCTGCCGCAAGCACACCGTCCACACCGAAACAAAGTAAGGCGGGAGGAGCTTAAATGGCTGAAAAGAACGTGGCTTCTGCTGAGACCAAACCCGTCAAGACCGAAAAAAGCAAAGCCGATAAGAAAAAGCAGGGAAACGCGCTTTCCCGCTTCGGGAGCCGCATAGCGAAGTGGTTCCGCGAGATGAGGAGCGAGCTGAAGAAGGTCGTATGGCCGACCGGCAAGCAGGTCCTCAACAATACCATAGTCGCCTGCGTCGTCATGATCGTCGCCGGTATCGTGCTCTGGGCGTTCGACCAGCTTGCCATGGTCATCGTAAACGCGCTCATCAGCATCGGTAAGTGACCGGAGGGCGGGGCAGATGGCCGAAAGCGCAAAGTGGTATGTCATCCATACCTACTCGGGCTATGAGAACACCGTCGCCGCCACCATCAGCAAGGCGGTCGAGAACCGCGGGATGCAGGATCTCATCTTCGAGATAAACATCCCCGTCGAAGAAGTAACCGAGATCACCGACCAGAAAACGGTCACCAAAGAGCGCAAGATATTCCCCGGATACGTGCTCGTCAAAATGATAATGACCGACGACAGCTGGCACCTCGTGCGCAACGTGCGCGGCGTGACGGGCTTCGTTGGCTCCGCCGGAAAGCCCATCCCCCTCACGGAGGAGGAGATCCTTTCGCTCGGCGTCGAAAAGCGCGAGGTCCACGTCGGATACGCGATCGGCGACAGCGTCAAGGTCGTCGACGGCCCGCTCGACGGGTTCCTGGGCACGGTGGAGGAGATAGACGTCGAGCGCGACCGCGTCCGCGTCATAGTCTCCATGTTCGGGCGCGAGACCCCCGTCGATCTCCAGCTCGATCAGGTCGAACCCGTAAAGAACTGATCTATCAGCGTTCCAAGTGGGAGGAGAGAACATCTCCGCCAAATGGCGCCAAGAGCGCCGACACCACAATATATTAGGAGGAAAAATACAGTGGCACCGAAAACTCAGAAAGTAGTCGGCCTTGTCAAGCTTCAGATCCCCGCCGGCAAGGCTACCCCCGCGCCCCCCGTCGGACCCGCCCTCGGTCAGCACGGCGTCAACATCGCCGCCTTCACCAAGGAGTTCAACGAGCGCACCAAGAACGACAACGGACTTACCATCCCCGTCATAATCACGGTCTATGCCGACCGCAGCTTCTCCTTTGTTACCAAGACTCCGCCCGCCGCAGTCCTGCTCAAGAAGGCCTGCAACATCGAAAAGGGCTCCGGAGTTCCCCAGCGCGACAAGGTCGCCACGATCTCCAGAGCCGAGGTCCGCAAGATCGCCGAGCAGAAGCTCCCCGACCTCAACGCCGCGGACGTCGACGCAGCTACGAGCATGATCGCCGGTACGGCGCGCAGCATGGGCATCACGGTGACCGACTGAGTCGCCGAACGTGGGAGGATCATTCCGACACACCACATTTAGGAGGAAGTAAAATTGTTCAGAAGTAAGAATTATAAAGAGAGCTCCAAGCTCATCGACAGAAGCGAGCTTTACGACGCCAAAGAGGCGTTCGAGATAGTCACCAAGGCCTCCAAGGCCAAGTTCGACGAGACCGTCGAGCTGCACGTCCGTCTGGGCGTCGACTCCCGTCACGCCGACCAGCAGGTCCGCGGCGCCATCGTGCTCCCGCACGGCACCGGCAAGACCGCCCGCGTCCTTGTTTTCTGCAAGGAAGAGCGCATCCCCGAGGCCCTCGCGGCCGGCGCAGACTATGCCGGCGGCCAGGACCTGGTCGACAAGATCCAGAAGGAGAACTGGTTCGACTTCGACGTCGTCATGGCGACTCCCGATATGATGGGCATCGTCGGCCGTCTCGGCCGCGTGCTCGGCCCCAAGGGCCTCATGCCGACCCCGAAGGCCGGTACCGTCACCCCGAACATCACCCAGGGCGTCAGCGAGATCAAGGCCGGTAAGATCGAGTACCGTCTCGACAAGACCAACATCATCCACTGCCCGATCGGCAAGGTCTCCTTCGGAGCCGACAAGCTCTATGACAACTATGCCGCGCTCATGTCCGCCATCATAAAGGCGAAGCCGGCCGCCGCCAAGGGCCAGTACATCAAGAGCTGCGTCACCGCCTCGACGATGGGCCCCGGCGTCAAGATCAACGCGCTCAAGCAGCTTGCGTGACCTTGTAGTATGACCGTAAAAGGCGCGTTCTTAGCCGAACGCGCCTTTTGTTCACGGGAAAGGAGGTTCGTCCCGTGCCTATAAAGATCCCCGATCAGCTCCCCGCGACGAGCGCGCTGATAAACGAGAACATATTCGTCATGACCGAGCACCGGGCCCTTCATCAGGACATCCGCCCGCTCAAGCTCCTCATCCTCAATCTCATGCCGACGAAGATCGTGACGGAGATACAGCTCCTGCGCAAGCTCTCGAACACCCCTCTGCAGATAGAGGTCGAGTTTCTGAGGACGCTGTCGCACGACGCGAAGAACACCGACGCCGAGCACCTCGAGGCCTTCTATACGAGCTTCGAGAGCGTGCGCGACCGCCGGTTCGACGGCATGATCATAACCGGTGCGCCCGTCGAGCAGCTCGACTTTTTCGACGTGGACTACTGGCCGGAGCTCTGCGAGATAATGGACTGGACGCGCGAGAACGTCCACAGTACGCTCCATATCTGCTGGGGCGCGCAGGCGGGCCTTTTCCACCACTACGGCGTGAAGAAGTACGACCTGCCGAAGAAGCTCTCGGGAGTATACCTTCACACGATGGAAAAGCCGCTCTCGCCGTTTTTCCGCGGCTTCAACGACGAGTTCTTCGTCCCGCACTCCCGCTATACCGAGGTGCGCCGCGAGGATATCGAGGCCGTGCCCGAGCTCGAGCTCATGTCGACCTCGAAGCAGGCCGGCGTCTTCGCCGTCAAGAGCGTCGACAACCGCCGCATCTTCATAACGGGCCACCCCGAGTACGACGCGGACACGCTCGCGCTCGAGTATAAACGCGACCTCGACAAGGGGATAAATCCGAGCGTCCCGGAAAACTACTTCATAGACGACGATCCGTCGAAGCCGCCGCGCGTGACGTGGCGCTCGCACGCCCAGCTGCTTTACAACAACTGGCTCAACTACTACGTCTACCAGACGACGCCCTACCAGCTCACTGACATACAATAAAAGTCAGCTCGTGCTTGTTGTAGTTCAGGTGGACGATGCGGCTGTTGGGGAGTTCGGTGAATTGCGCGAGCTGCCGCCAATCGACGGTTCCCTGTAACTTGATGGTGCAGATCATCGCGCGCGTCAACCCGCTGTCGATCCAGGAACGTATCCACGGAAGCAGACGTTCCGGGTAGCAGATGACATCGCTGACCACCCAGTCGAACGCGCCAAGCTCTTGCGGCGCGAGGGTGAACGCGTCGTGCATCCGAAAGGTGACATGGCGGTCGTTCATCAGCTTCGGTACGAGTTTCGTGCGATCGACCGCAAAGACATCCGCGCCGAGTTCGCGCAGCACCCATGTCCATCCTCCCGGACACGCGCCCGCGTCGAAACA
>JAFZAM010000114.1 GCA_017557265.1 Oscillospiraceae bacterium
CCGTGCTCAGAGATTGCGCCATTGAAAATGCCGCGTTTACGCGACTGCTGAAGATATGGAAGGGAAGCGACGACCGCGCCGCGGCCTTCCGCGCCTCGGGAGGCAAGGTCGTCGGCTGTCTCGGCTGCGACGTGCCTGAGGAGTATCTTCTTGCCGGCGGGCTGCTGCCTCTTCGCATAGCGCCCGACCCTTGGAGCGATCTGTCCGCCGCCGACGAATACCTTGAGGCGTGCTTCGATCCCATGGTGCGCAGCCAGTTCGACCGCATCGTCCGGCGCGGCGCGCCGAAGCCCTGGGACTATATAGCCGTATCCAACTCCACTGACGTCCTCGTTCGCGCGTATCTCTATCTGCGCGAGCTCAGACGCACCGAGCCGGAGGTACTGCCTCAGGACGTCGCCTTCATAGACTGGCTGTTTACGCCCTCGCGCAAATTCCGGATCTATAACGAGACCCGCGCGGCGGATTTTCGCAGGAAGGCCGAGGAGTGGGCCGGAAGACCCATAACGGACGGCGACGTTCGTGAAGCGATAAACGTACTAAACGGCGAGCGGGCCGCTCTTCGCCGCATCTCGGCGCTGAGGCTCGCAGACAGACCCCGCGTGAGCGGGACGGAGGCTCTCGTCATCACCGGAGCGGGCTTTTACATGGACCGCGCCGAGCATCGCGACCTCGTAAACGAGATAGCCGACGCCGCGCAAGAATGGCCTGAACTGGTCGGGCCGAGATTATTCTTCAGCGGCACGGAGCAGTTCGACTCTTTTGCTTATGAAGCTCTCGAAAAGGACGGCGCCGTCGTCGTTGCAGAGGATCAGGACTGCGGCATGCGCTGGTTCGAAGGCGATACCGACGCTTCGATAGCTCCCGACAAGGCCGTCGCGCGCAGATATATGCTCCGCAGTCCGTCTCCCAAAAAATCCACGGTCGCAGTCCGCGTCGAGGCTATCTGCCGCGCCGCCGCGAAAGCGAAAGCCGACGGCGTCGCCGTGTGCATGGATATGTTCGAGGAAGCAGCCAGCTGGGACTTCCCGGAGCAGAAGAAAGCGCTCTCCGGGCTAAGCATCAAGGCTGCGGAGTTTTGCAAGCTGCCGTATCCTCCCGAACGCGACGAAACGCTCGCGGAGAGGCTGGGAAGCTTCGCCCGCAGCCTGAAGGGAGGAAACTGATTTGCCCGAAGAATTGAAAAAAGACCCGCCGAGGGCAGTCAAGACCCTCGAGGCTGCGAAGGAATCCGGAGACTACCAGAAGAAATGGTTCCGCTCGCTCCACGAGCGCGTCGATGCGGGCGAGGACTTCGCCTATCTCAACGCTGACGTGCCGATGGAGATATTCCGCGCGATGGATATCCCGTTTTGCGTCAATCAGTGGTGGGCGGCGATATGCTCTGCCAAGCGCATGACCCCGCGTTACGTCGAATTCCTGCGCGAGGCGGGTTATCGCGACGACCTCTGCTCCTACTGCAGCGCCGTCCTCGGCGAGAGCATGGACCCGCAGGACGCTGAGCTCGGTCCGTGGGGCGGTCTTCCGAAGCCTACGATGGCCGTCACTCGTCTTACTTGCGACTGTCAGGGAAAGATTTTCGGCCTGTTTGCCAAAAACTACGGAGCCGAGCTCTATATGATGGAAAACACCATGCCGCGAACCGTGCCCGAAAACTGGTGGGAGCTCGCGACTGACCGCTGGGAGGAGCTGTACGACTCCGACCGGCTCGATCTCGCGGTCGAGGAACTCAAGGAGCTTATTTCCTGGCTTGAGCGCAAGACCGGCCGCATGTTCGATAACGACAGGCTCATCCGCGTCATGGAGCTCGTAAACGAGCAGGAGAGCTGGTACAGGAAGACGCGCGATCTCATCGCCGGGGCGCCTAAGGCGCCCGTCACAGTCGTAGACACGATAAACGCGACGATGCAGGCTCAGTGGCAGCGCGGGACCGAATGGGCCGCCGGACACGCAAAGCGCATGTACGAGGAGATAAAGGCGCTCGCAGACTCGGGTCACGCCGCCGTTCCGAACGAAAAATACCGCCTTATGTGGCTCGGACGCGGCCTTTGGCACGACTTCGCGTTTTATCAGAATTTCGAGCAGAAATACGGCGCGGCTTTCGTCTGGAGCATGTATCTCGCCATGGGCGCCGACGCATATATCAGAAACGGCTTCGAGAAGGACCCGCTCCGCGCTCTCGCCGCGCGATATATCGGCATGGAGGACTTCCTGCACATGCCGCCGTGGAACAGCGCATGGTTCGTGCGCGAGGCGAAAAACAACCGCATCGACGGCGTCGTCTACATGGCGCCCGCCAACTGCATGCAGGCCGTCGAGGGCTCGGGCTTCATAGTAAAGGCTCTTGAGAAGGCGGGAATCCCGGTACTTCTGTTCCGGGGGGACCCGGTGGACGACCGGAAATGGAATCGCGACAACATGACCGAGCTCGTGGGCCGGTTCATCGAGGAACGCATCATAGGAGGAGAGAAAGCATGAGCGGAACGGGACCCCTGACCGGGGTGCGCGTACTGGATATGACCCAGTTCGAGGCCGGCACCGTCTGTACGGAGACGCTGGCCTGGATGGGCGCGGAGGTCTGGAAGGTCGAGCGCCCGGTGACGGGCGAGCAGGGGAGATACAGCGTCGTCTCTCCGGACGTCGACACCTTCGGATTCATAATCCTGAACATGAACAAGGAGTCGATAACCTGCAACGCAAAAAAGCCCGAGGGTCTCGCGCTTCTCAAAAAGCTTGCGGCTCAGGCCGACGTTTTCATCGAGAACATGGGCCCGGGAAGCGTCGAGCGGCTCGGTCTCGGCTACGACGTGCTAAAGGAGATTAATCCCCGTCTCATCTATACCCAGATGAAGGGCTTCGGCATGGACGGGCCGTACGCGGATTATCCCGCGTTTGCCCCGATAGGGCAGTCGACCGGCGGCGTGCCGGCCATGACGGGCTTTGAGGACGGCATCCCGTGCCAGCCGGGCGTGAACGTCGGCGATTCCGGCATGGGCTACATGACGGCCATCTCCGTATGCGCCGCGCTGTATCAGCGAGAGCAGACGGGGAAGGGGCAGCGCATCGAGGTCGACATGCAGGACACCTGCGTATGCTTCGGACGCGCAAACTGGGAACCCTATTACTTAAACGGCGGCAAGGTGCCGATGCGCGTCGGCAACGGCATGCCTATGGAAAACGTCGCGCCGGCGGGCATGTACCCCTGCAAGCCCTTCGGCTACAACGATTACGTTCATATCTACTGCTCCCGCCATCCCGGCAGCACGCAGTTCGACCGTCTGTGCAAAATAATCGGACACGAGGAGCTGCTCGACGATCCGCGCATGAAGACGCCGCAGTCGCGCTATCTGGTCAAAAACGAGCTCGACGCGATAATCTCCGAATGGACGGGGAAGCACACCAAGCAGGAGGCCATGGACATTCTCTGCAAGGCTGATATCCCGGCCGGCGCGGTTCTCGACATGGACGACCTGACGAGGGACCCGTATCTCCGCAGCCGCGGCACTATGGTCGAGATAGAGCATCCCGAACGCGGAAAGCTCGTCGTTCCCGGCTTCGCGCCGAAGATGAGCGGCATCGACCTGCATTACGAAACGTCGCCGGGGCTCGGCGAGCATAACGATAAGGTTTATAAAGGCCTGCTCGGCCTTACGGACGCGGAGGTCGCAGACCTCAAGGCAAAAGGCGTTATCTGAGCGAAGATAAAAGAACGCTCCCGGAGCTTTTCCGGGAGCGTTCTTTGCATTCGTTATATTTCGGGGAATTCCAGCATGTCCACGAAGACGTCCTGAAACTTCGGGTCCGCCGCGAGCTCGAGGTAGTTTATCTCTCTCGCAATGACCGTCGCGCGCTCGAATTCCTTTCGACTCAAAAGGGCGAGCTTCGCGCCCTGACCGGCGGCGTTGCCTATCGCGACGACCTTGCTCTCGAGGACGGTCGGGATAAGTGCGATGCCGCACGCGCTCTTCGGGGACATATAGCTTCCGAAAGCGCCCGCTATCATGACGGACTTGATATCCTCGGACTTTACCCCGAGGAAGTCGGACATCATCTCTATGCCGGCCGCCATCGCGCCCTTGGCGAGCTGGACCTCGCGCACGTCCTTTTGAGTGAAATAGACTTCGTTTTTGTCGCCTTTGAAGACGAGGAACGCGCGCTGCCCTTCGACGAAGATTATATTGTCCTTATATACCTCCGAATCGGTCCCGTCGAGCTCGTCGGCTTCGACTATCCTGCCGCCGGATTCGACTATACCTACTCTTATAAGCTCGCTGAGCAGGTCTATAAGCCCGCTCCCGCAGATGCCCTGCGGCGTGCCGCCGCCAATGACGGAATAATCGAGCTTGCCGTCGACGAGCTTTATGTGGTCTATAGCGCCGTCGGCGCCGCGCATGCCGCAGCTGATCAGCGCGCCCTCGAAGGCGGGTCCCGCGGCTGTCGAGCAGGCGACTAGTCTTTCCTTAGTCCCCATGACCATCTCGCCGTTCGTGCCGATGTCAATGAGGAGCGTGAGTTCGTCCTTCTTGTCCATTTCGGCTGCGAGGGAAGCGCCGACCGTATCCGCGCCGACGAAGCCCGCTATGTTCGGGAGCATGATGAGCTTCGCCTTCGGGGCGATATTGAAGCCGAAGTCCGCCGCGTCGAGACACATGGGCTCGGAAATGGCGGGCGTATAGGGCGCATAGGCGAGCGAGGCGGGGGAGATGCCGGTGAAAAGATGATGCATGCAGGTATTGCCGACTATCGTGACGACGAAAACGTCCTCAGAAGAGGCCTTCGCTTCGGCAAGGGCTTTTGACGTCAGCCCGGCCAAAGCTTCTCTGACGGCCGACGTGGGGCCCTCAAGGCCGTTCTCGATGGAGTATTTCATCCTCATGATGACGTCGGCGCCGTACTTGACCTGCGGGTTGAGCATACTGACCTGCGAGAGGTCGGCGCCGGAGCGCAGGTCGACGAGGTAGGCCGCTATCGTCGTCGTACCGATGTCGAACGCGAGACCGAGCAGGGGGGAGCCCTCGGCTCTGACGGCGACGATCTCGTCGCCGAAAAGGAGCGCCTCGACCTTGAAATCGTTGGAAGTAAGCGTGTCGTAAATGCCGGAGACGACGGCGGGATCGGGCTTTATCGATGCGGCGGCAACGCCGGCTTTTTCGGCGACAGCGTCCTTGAGCCTGTCCCAGCAAGAGCGAAGATCCTTCGTGCTGGGCTTGGGGACTTCAATTGCGAAGGCCTTGACCGCGGGCATGAGGTTTACTGAGCGAGATATGCCGCCCATGAGTATCCTGTGGCCCTCGTCCTGCTTGGAGATATCGACGACGAGGTCAGACTCGACC
>JAFZAM010000115.1 GCA_017557265.1 Oscillospiraceae bacterium
GCATAATAGCTCTCAAATAGGGAGAAAACATGAAGCTGCTCAAAAAACTCATCTCAATATCGCTCGTCTGCGTCCTGCTCGCCGCCGCCGCGTCATGCGGCCTCTACGAGCTGCCGCAGGGCGTCGAGGAGCCGTCCGTGCAGGACGAGACGGAGCCGACCCCGACTCCGACGCCGCGCCCGACCGCCTCGCCGGACGACAGGTTCACGCTCGCCTACAATCCCGAGGCGAGCCTGAACCCCTATTCCGTCCAGAGCGCGACGAACTTCTGGCTGACCGGTCTGAGCTACGAGAGCCTGTTCAGGCTCAACGAGGACTATTCCTACGAGCCCGTCCTCTGCGACGGCTGGGAGACGACCGACAGGGGATACTCCTACCTCATCGATATAAAGCCAGGCGTCATGATGCACGACGGGACGGAGATGAGCATCTTCGACGTCATTTACTCCGTGCGCCTCGCCAAGGAGTCCGAGCGCTACAAGGTCCGCTTCAAGAACGTCGACAGCGTCGGATTTCTCAACGGGCGGGTCTACATCACGCTGGACACGCCTAACACCGACTTCTGCGCCCTGCTCGACATCCCCATCGTCAAGGACGGGACGGGCTACGACCGCGTCCCCGTCGGCTCGGGGCCTTATAAGTTCGATACGGGTCTCGGCCGCTTCGTCGCCTTCGAGGGCTACAGGACGTACGACACGCTCCCGCTGGGGGAGATATACGTCGCCGAGTACCAGCGCTCGGAGATGATGTCCGCGTTCGAGAGAGCGGATATCGACCTGACCGTCTCGCAGCAGAGCAACATCAGCTACGTCGACTACGCGGGCGACTGCGAGGTGCATTTCTGCCCGTCGACGACGATACACTATCTCGGCTTCAACAGCCGAAGGGGCTACTGCTCCGATCCGCTGAGAAGGCTCATACTCTCCTCGGCCGTCGACAGGGAGGACCTCTCGGGCACTGTCGTCGCCGGGACGGTGACGACGGCGCTTCCCGTCACTCCGGGCAGCCGCTGGTACATAGACTCAGTCGCCGAGACGGCGCTCATTAAGCCCGAGCTCGTCGAGACGATGATGATACGCACCTTCGTCGAGGACTACGATCAGGACGGCTTCCTCGAGTACATCGAGGACAGTACGGTCTGGGATTTCGCGCTCGAATTCATCGTCAACAACGACAACATGCAGAAGGTCGCCGCCGCGCGCAAGATAGCCTCGAAGCTCATCGAGATGGGCTTCGACGTCAAGCTCAAGGAGGTCGACTGGAACACGTTCCGCACGCTGCTCAACATCGGCGAGTACGACATCTACTACGGCGAGCTGCAGTACGGCGCGAACTTCGACCTCTCGCCGCTCTTCTGCTACGGGGGAGACGGCTGCTACGGGTTCTACGACCCCGACCTGCAAAACTACGTCTACGCCTTCAATTTCGCCCTCGAGGAGGAGAAGGAGCAGGCGATGACGGACCTGCTCGTCTACCAGTCCGACAACTGTTTCATCGCGCCGCTCTTTTTCGAGCGCACGTCCGTCTATACCAAGCGCGGCGCGGTCTCGAACATGTACCCCAACGCGCACAACATTTTCGCCAATATCGCCGAGTGGAAGGTAGTATTCCCGGCCTCTGCCGGATAAAGATAAAGCCGTGCGGGAACGCACGCCGGAGGTTAGTATGGTTTTCAGATGCTATGCAACGAAGAAGAGCGGCTTTGACGTCGAGGCTGCGAGCCTGCTGCGCGACCTGAAGGACAATCTCGGTCTCGCGGGGCTCGAGAGCGTCCGCATTTTCAACAGATACGACGTCGAGGGAGTGGACGAGGAGGTCTTCAGGCGCGGGATGGATTCCGTCTTTTCCGAGCCGCCCTGCGACCTGTGCTACGCCGAGCGGATGCCCGATCCGCCCGCCGGAGCGCGCGTGCTCATCAGCGAGGCGCTCCCCGGTCAGTACGACCAGCGCGCCGACTCCTGCGCGCAGTGCCTCCAGCTCATGACCTGCGCCGAGAGGCCCGCCGTCGCGTACGCGAAGGTGTTCGTCTTCGAGGGGAAGATAACGGACGAGGAGTTCGCGCGCGTGACCGCGTGGCTCATAAACCCCGTCGATTCCCGCGTCGCCTCCGCCGAAAAGCCCGAAACCATAATCAGAAACTACCCCTCCGCGCCTCCCGTGGCGAACGTCGAGGGCTTCCTCGCCGCCGACGATAAAAAGCTCGCGGAGATACTCGACTCCTTCGGGCTCGCCATGGACATGGACGATCTGCGCTTCATGCAGCGCCACTATATAGACGAAGTTCACCGCGAGCCGACCGTGACCGAGCTCAAGGTCATCGATACCTACTGGTCCGACCACTGCCGCCATACGACGTTCTCCACGCACCTCGACGACGTGCGCATCGAGGACGCGGAGACGAAGGCCGCCTTCGAGCAGTATCTCGCCGCCCGCCGCGAGGTCTACGGGGAAAAGGCCGAGACGCGCCCCGTGACGCTCATGGACGTCGCGACGATAGGCGCGAAGACGCTGAAAAAGCGCGGCCTGCTCAAGGAGCTCGACGTTTCCGACGAGATTAACGCCTGCAGCATCCACGTAGACGCGAAGATAGACGGCAAAACCGAGGACTGGCTCCTCATGTTCAAAAACGAGACACACAACCACCCGACCGAGATAGAGCCCTTCGGCGGCGCCGCGACCTGCATAGGCGGCGCCATACGCGACCCGCTTTCCGGCCGCTCCTACGTTTATCAGGCCATGCGCATAACCGGCGCGGCGGACCCGACCGTCCCCGTATCGGAGACGATAAAGGGCAAGCTCCCGCAGCGCAAGCTGACGACCTCCGCCGCCGCGGGCTACAGCTCCTACGGCAACCAGATAGGTCTCGCGACGGGGCTCGTCCATGAGCTCTACCACCCCGGCTACGTCGCCAAGCGCCTGGAGATAGGCGCGGTCGTCGGCGCCGTGCCGTACGCCAACGTCGTGCGCGAGACTCCCGCCCCGGGAGACGTCATCATCCTGCTCGGCGGCAGGAC
>JAFZAM010000116.1 GCA_017557265.1 Oscillospiraceae bacterium
ACGCGCGCGCCCTGCTCCGCCGCGAGCGCGTCTATCGCCTCGCGCAGGCCGAGCATGAGCTCCACCTCGCGCTTTTTCGAGCGGCGGCCCTTCCCCTCGTAGGCGACGCTCGAGAAGTACGCGTCGTAGGCGACGGCGAAGTCCTCGTCGTCCTCGTGGCGGAAGAACGTGACCGCGTATTCGTACTTGATATTGCCCGCCTCGGAGTCGGATATGAGCATGACGAGCGCGCCGCGGCGCTTCACGCCGTTGAAAGTCCCCTCCGCGCGGAAATACTGCTCGTATACGTTGACGACCATGTTAACGCCTCCGTTTCTTCGTTTGCCCCATTTTACCACACGCGCATCGGGCTTGGCAAGGAGCGAGGCCCCCAAAGCCTTCCCCCGGCGGGGGAAGGTGGCACGGCGAAGCCGTGACGAAAGAGGGGCGCTCGACGACCGGACTCGGGTGTGACCGCCCCCCTCTTCAGTCAGCTTCGCTGACAGCTTCCCCCCGAGGGGAAGCCATTGTATGCACGATACGGAGCTTGCGCCGGCGGAATTGACATTTCTTCCCGCGCGGTGATATAATTTTATATCTGCTGACACTTCCGGGGCGCGCCCCGGATCTCCCGACACATAAAGACGAAAGGACGGCTCCATATGGCATACGAAAACGTATTCGCCCCCATCCGCATAAGAGGCATCGACTTCAAAAACCGCATCGAGCTCGCACCGCCCTCCCCCAACCTCGCCGCCACGGACTGCACCGTGACGACCGAGTTCGTCAACCACTTCCGCGTCTACGCCCACGGCGGCGCGACCATCCTCCACGTCGGCAACAGCCAGGTCGACGCCTCGGAGGCGCGCGACGAGGAGCGCCAGCTCGACCTCGGCACCGACGCCTGCATCCTCCCGCTCTCGCGCTTTTCCGAGATGGCCATCGGCTTCGGCGCGCACGCCTCCATGGAGATAAACCATATCGGCATGGAGTCGCGCATCGCAAAGACCGGCAAGCCCGCCTACTCCGCCTCCGCCGTCGTCTCCTTCACGGAGGGCAACGCCGCCGCCCGCGAGGGCAGGCCGCCCGTCCCCGCGATAGCGATGTCGCACGAGAAGATAGCCGAGACGGTCAAGAAGTTCGCCGACGCGGCGCTCCGCTGCAAGAAGTCCGGCATGGACATCTCCATGGTCCACGGCGGGCACGCGAACCTCATCCCGCAGTTTACGAGCGCGCTTTACAACCACCGCACCGACGAGTACGGCGGCAGTCTCGCTAACCGCGCGCGCTTTTCCATCGAGGTCCTCGACGCCGTCCGCAAGGCCGTCGGCCCCGACTTCGTGATCGAGTTTCGCATCTCCGCGGACGAGATACACCCCGACGGCATGCACTTTAAAGAGGTCCTGCAGTACATCGAGATGATTCAGGACAAGGTCGACATCCTGCACGTCTCCGCGGGCATGCACTCCGACTTCAAGTACTTCCGCAACTGGTGGCAGAACTACACCATGCCGCGCGAATACAACGTCCACTTCGCGGCCGACGTCAAGAAGGCGTTCCCGAACCTGCTCGTCGCGACGGTCGGCTCGATAATGAGCATCGAGGCCGCCGACCGCATCATCGGCGAGGGTCAGGCCGACTTCGTCGCCATGTGCCGTCCGCTCATGGCGGACCCCGAGATGCCCCGCAAGTACGCGACCGGCCATCAGGACGACCACAGGCCGTGCCTGCGCTGCCAGTCCTGCACGGGCAAGGGCGTCGGCGCGCGCGTCATGATGTGCGCCGTCAACCCCGCGCTCGGCAACGAGACGGAGTTCCCCCTCGGCAAGGTCGGCAAGGCCGAGATAAAAAAGCGCGTCGGCGTCGTCGGCGGCGGCCCGGCCGGCATCCAGGCGATGCTCACGCTCATCGAGCGCGGCCACGACGTCACCCTCTATGAGAAGACCGGCGAGCTCGGCGGCAACGTCATCGGCGCCGCTCTCCCTCCCTTCAAGATCGACATGAAGGACTACCTCGCCTACCTGCGCCGTCAGGCCGCGAAAGCTCCGGCCCGCATCCTTCTCAACACCGAGGCGACAGCCGAGATGCTCAAGGCCGAAAACTACGACGCCGTCATCATCGCCGTCGGCGCCGATCCCATCGTCCCGAAGCTCCCCGGCATCGACCTGCCGCACGTCCACTGGGCGCCCGACGCCGAGGCCGGCAAGTTCCCGCTCGGCAGGAAGATAATCGTCGCGGGCGCGGGCGCCGTCGGCGTCGAGGCCGCGATACACCTCCACGACGAGGGCCACGAGGTCGAGATAATCGAGATGGCCGACAACACGGGCAACCTGCGCAAGGGCTGCGGCTCCGCGACGAGCGACATCCTCCGCATGCTCGACGAGCGCTGCATGGAGATAAAGCTCCGCCACAAGCTCGTCGAGGTCAGGGAGCACAGCATAGTCGTCGAGACGCCGGACGGCGTCAAAGAGATGGAGTGCGACAACCTGCTGCTCGCTCTCGGCATGCGTCCGCGCTGGGCCGTCTCCGACGAGCTGCGCCACGTCGCGCCTGAGACCGAGGTGCACCTCGTCGGCGACGCGTTCAAGGTCGCGACGATACTCGAGGCCAACTCCGCCGCCTTCAAGGCCGCGGCATATATCTAAAAAGAAAAAAGCCTCCCCTGCGTAAGGGGAGGTGGCCCCGAAGGGGTCGGAAGGGTCGTCGCAACGCACTTGCGTTAAGCGCCCCCCGCGGTTAAAATCGACAAAAGGCTGAGCGGACATCCGCTCAGCCTTTTATTCTGCCTTTTTACGCCTTATAAACGAGCCGTCCCGCGAGGCAGGTCGCCTTGACCGCGCCGCGGAGCGTCATGCCGCGAAACGGCGTCGAGCGCCCCTTGGACTTAAACCTCTCCGGGTCGACCGTGAAGCTCTCCTCCGGGTCGAAGAGGACGATGTCCGCGCGCGCGCCCGGCGCGAGAGTGCCGCCGTCGACGCCCAGCAGCCGCGCGGGGTTCGTCGA